>DATDIH010000441.1:0-6634 GCA_036521155.1 Streptosporangiaceae bacterium | reverse complement strand
CATCAGCCACATCCGCTCGTAGTCACCGCCGCCGCCGTCCAGGCAGACCACGAAGGTCACGTCGCCCAGCCGCCCGGCCAGGTGCTCCATGTACGCGGGCAGGTCGGGGCTGCCGGACTCCTCGCCGGTCTCCAGCAGCAGGACGGCCCGCGCGTGCTCGCCGCTGGCCGCGCGCACCGCCTGCAGCGCGGCGGTGGCCGCGTAGGCCGAGTAGCCGTCGTCGGCCACGCCCCGGCCGAACAGCTTGCCGTCCCGGAACACCGGCGTCCACGGCCCGAGCCCGTCGGCCCAGCCGCCCACCGGCGGCTGCTTGTCCAGGTGCCCGTACAGCAGCACGGTCCCATGGTCGCCGGCCCCGGCGGTGGCGGGCACGTCCACCAGCAGCAGCGGCGACCGCCCGGCCAGCTCGACCACCTCGAGCGTGGCTCCGGGCAGCTCCTGGGCGGCGATCCACGCCTGCACGTGATCGACGACCCGGCGCAGCTGGCCGTGCTCGGCCCACTCCCGGTCGAACGCCGGCGACAGCGCCGGGATCTCCACCAGTCCGGCCAGGCTGGGCAGTACCTCGTCGTCCCAGCGCCGGTTCACGTCTGTTCGCACCGTTTCCTGTTCCACGGACCCATCTTCGCATCGGTACGCTGCTGCCACCGGACCCCGGGGAGGTACTGAGTGCGAGCGGTCGTGCAGCGGGTGGCCCAGGCCAGTGTGAGCGTGGACGGCCGGGTGACCGGCGCCATCGACGAGCCGGGCCTGATGGTCCTGGTCGGCGTGACCCACAGCGACACCGCCGATCAGGCGGCCAAGCTGGCCGCCAAGCTGTGGGGGTTGCGCATCCTGGAGGGAGAGAAGTCCTGCTCCGATGTTGGCGCCCCGCTGCTGGTCATCAGCCAGTTCACGCTCTACGCCGACACCCGCAAGGGACGGCGCCCGTCCTGGCTGGCGGCCGCGCCGGGACCGGTGGCCGAGCCGCTGGTGGACGCGGTGGTGACGGCCCTGCGCGACCTGGGCGCGCACGTCGAGACCGGCGTGTTCGGCGCCATGATGAAGGTCAACTTGATCAACGACGGCCCCACCACGATCATCCTGGACCTGTAGGCCCGTCCCGTCCCTGCCCGTCTGATAACAGCAAGAAGCGCCGCAGGCTGCCCCACCCGACTCACCCTCTCCTGATAACAGCAAGAACGAATGCCGAGCCGAGCCGCCCCACCCCACCCATTCTGCTGATAACAGCAAGAAGCGCCGCAGCGCTCGCCGGGCCCTCCGCCCTCCCTGGGTCAGGACCCGAACGTGGCCGAAGCCAGCACGTGGCCGTCCTCGGTGAGCAGCCGGGCGCCCACCACGGTGGTGCCCCGCATCGATTCCGGGCTGCCCCAGTAACCGTTGCCCCCGTCGAGGCCGAAGGACCCGATCGTGGTCACCCGGCCGTCCTGGCCCAGCAGCTGGCAGACCACCGTGCCGTTGCCCGTGGCGCCGTCGACCGACACGTAGACCCAGCCGCTGTTGCCCTGGTAGCCCTTGTCGTCCAGGAACACCCGGCCGATGACCTGGTGCTGGGCGGTGGTCAGCATGGCCGGGTGCAGGGCACCCGGCCCCGTGGTCGCCCCCGCCGCCTGAGTCCCAGCCGTAGGCCCCGCCGCCGCGGGCGCGGGCGCTCCGCCGCGGGCCGCCCAGCCGCCCAGCCCGCCCCCGACGGCCAGGATGGCCGCGGCGGCCGCCGCCACCAGCAGGTGAGACCGGGCGGGCCGGCGGCGACGATGGCGCGGGTGGCCGGTGATGCCGAGCTGGTCCAGGACCCGGTATTCGAACCCGGCCGGCGGCGTCACCTCCGGCAGCAGCATGAGCAGTTCCTCGCCGGTGAACGCCAGTTCCCGGACGTCCTCCCGGCAGGCGTCACACCGGTCGAGCTGCGGGACGGCCTCGGCCCGCTCGCGACCGGTGAGCACGCCGAGCGCCAGTTCCGCAGCGACATCAGGGAACTTGTCGCAATTCACACCAGATATACGATTACCGCTCCCACCGGGATTGCCCGATCAGGCCGCGATGACCCGATCAGGCTGCGATAACTGGGAGAGAACCAGGAGAGAGCCAGGTCAGGGCTTACGGCCCAGCGCGGCGTACGCGCCGGCTTCGGCCACCGAGGGCCGCGGCCCGGGCTCGTCCTCGGCCCGCCACTCGATCATCGGCACCAGCCCGGGCGGCACCAGCTCCAGCCCGTCCACAAACCGCTCGAACTCGGCCCGGGTCCGGTACTGGAACGCGATGCCCGCGCTCCGGTAGCTGCGTTCAGCCCCGACCCCATCGGCGTAGAAGTCCCGGGTCGGGTGCTGAACAGCCAGGTAGCTCCCGCTGGGCAGGGCGGCCAGCAGCCGCTTCACGATGCCGTAGGCGTCGTCCTCGTCCGGGATGAAGTGCAGCACCCCGAACATCATCAGCGCGACCGGCTCGGACAGGTCCAGGGTCTCGATCAGCCGGGGATCGCTGAGGATCGTCTCGGGCTGGCGCAGGTCGGCGTGGATGTAGGTCGTGGTCCCCTCGGCGTTGCTGGTCAGCAGGGCGCGCGCGTGGGCCAGCACGATCGGGTCGTTGTCGACGTAGACGATCCGGCTGTCGGGGCGGAGCGACTGCGCGATCTCGTGCATGTTCGGGCTGGTCGGCAGGCCGGTGCCGATGTCCAGGAACTGGCGGATGCCCGCCTCGCCGGCCAGGAACGCCGTCATCCGCCGCATCACGGCCCGGTTCTCCCGCATGCCGGTGGCCAAGACCGGGTTGGCCTTGATCGCGGCGTCGGCCGCGCGGCGGTCGGCTTCGAAGTTGTCCTTGCCGCCCAGGATGTAGTCGTAGATGCGGGCCGAGTGGGCCACCGACGTGTCGATGTCCGGCAGTTGCTCGCCCGGGTCGATGCCTCGAAAGTCCCAGCCGCTCATGCCGACCATTATGGGGGGTGAGCCGCGGCCGGGGCGACCGCACGTGTCATGCTCGGTCGAATGCCTGCTCAACCCGGCCATCCCGACCCGGACCCCACCCTGCTGGCCCTCAGCGACCTGCACGTCGGCTACCGGGACAACCGCGCGCTGCTGGCCGACCTGCGGCCGCGCTCGGAGCGGGACTGGCTGCTGGTGCCGGGCGACGTGGCCGAGCGGTTCGCCGACGTCGAGTGGGCGCTGCGCACGCTGACCGAGCGGTTCGCCCAGGTCGTCTGGGCGCCCGGCAACCACGAACTGTGGACCCACGGCCGGGACGAGGTGAAGCTGCGCGGCCAGGCGCGCTACCAGGCCCTGGTCGGGCTGTGCCGCGACCTGGGGGTCATCACCCCGGAAGATCCGTACCCGGTGTGGGACGGCCCGGGCGGCCCGGCCGTCATCGTCCCGACCTTCCTGCTCTATGACTACTCCTGGCGGCCGGACGGGGCCCGGACCAAGGCAGAGGCGCTGGAGATGGCCTACAGCACCGGGGTGGTGTGCAGCGACGAGCGGCTGCTCCACCCCGACCCGTGGCCCAGCCGCGAGGCGTGGTGCTGGGCCCGGATCGACGAAACCGAGCAGCGGCTGGCCACCCTCGATTCCGGCCTTCCATTGATATTCGTGAACCACTTTCCGCTGGTCCGCGAGCCGACCCGGGTGCTGCGCTACCCGCCCTTCGCCCAATGGTGCGGGACCGACCGGACGCACGACTGGCACCGGAAGTACCACGCCGCCGCGGTGGTCTACGGCCATCTGCACATTCCCCGCACCACCTGGTACGACGGGGTGCGGTTCGAGGAGGTCTCGACCGGCTACCCACGCGAGTGGCGCCGCCGTGACACCCCGCCCGGCGTGCCCCGGCAGATCCTGCCCGCGCCCGATTGACACCGGCCCGCCCCGGATTGACACCGGCCCACCCAGCCGGAATAGTCGCCGGGCCCGATTTTGATTGAAGGTGGGGTGGTGGGGCACACCAGCTCAGCCGGCGACCCGGCGGACTACGACCCGGCGCTGGCATTGGCTCACCACGTCATGCCGGAGTCCGAGGCGCAGAAAATGGTGCGCGACCGGTACGGCCTCCTCGCGACGGCCACCCGGCTGGCCACCGAGAAGGACGACACGTTCCGGCTGGCCACCCCGGACGGCCGCGGCTGGACCCTCAAGGTCGCCCACCCGGCCGAGCCTCCGGCCGGCCTCAGCTTCCAGACCGAGCTGCTCGGTCACGTGGCCCGGGCCGACCCGGCCGTGCCCGTGCCCCGGGTCCTCCCGGACCGGCGGGGTCAGCTGTGCCCCACGGTCACCGACGACGCCGGCCAGCACCGGGTCGTGCGGCTGCTGACCTGGTGCCCGGGAGTCCCGCTGGACCGGGTCCCGTCCACCCGGGCCCAGCGCCGCGCCGTCGGTGAGCTGATGGCCCGGCTGCGGCTGGCCACGGCCGGGTTCGCGCACCCGGCCGACTCCCCGGTGGTGGCCTGGGACGTCCAGCACCTGCCCGCGCTGCGGCCGCTGCTGGGCAGCATCCCGGACCCGGACCGCCGGGCCGCGCTGGCCCGCGGCCTGGACCGGTTCGCGCGGATCGCGGACCAGGTGGCCGGGCTGCGCCGGCAGGTGCTGCACAACGACTTCAACAAGTCCAACCTGCTGGCCGACCCGGACCGGCCCGACGTGATCACCGGCATCATCGACTTCGGCGACGCCACCCGGACCGCGATCGCCATCGACGTGGCCACCGCGCTGCTCAACCAGCTGCCCCGGGATCGGCCCCTCGCGCCCGCCGAAGACATCTTCGCCGAGGCCCGGGACGTGCTGGACAGCTACCGGTCCCGGGCCGACCTGACCGAGGCCGAGCTGCGGCTGATCCCGCACCTGGTCATGGCCCGGGTGGTGGCCCGGGCGCTGATCAGCACCCACCGGGCCGCCCAGTTTCCGGCCAACGCCAGCTACCTGCTGCGCAACACCGAACCCGGGTGGGCCCAGCTGGACTGGTTCCTGGCACAGTCGATGGCGGAGGTGTCCGAATGCCTGAGCTGACCCAGCAGACCCACGGTGGGCGCGGCAAGATGAACAACGCGTTCGACCCGGCCACCGCGGCCGGCCTGGACGACGAGACCCGGACCCTGGTCGAACGGCGCCAGCGGCTGCTCGGCCCGGCCTACCGGCTGTTCTACACCCAGCCGGTGGAGGTCGTCCGGGCCCGCGGCGTGCTGCTCTACGACCGGGACGGCCGCGACTACCTGGACGCCTACAACAACGTGGTGTCGGTCGGCCACGCCCATCCCCGCGTCACCGAGGCCATCGCCAGCCAGCTCGGCACGCTCTGCACGCACACTCGCTACCTGCAGCCGGGCATCCTGGACTACGCCGAGGACCTGCTCGGCACCCACTCCGGCCGGATCGGGCGGTCCGGGCAGGCCATGTTCACCTGCACCGGCTCCGAAGCCAACGACCTGGCCCTGCGCATGGCCCGGCACCACACCGGCCGCCACGGCATCATCGTCACCGCCGAGGCCTACCACGGCAACTCCGACCTGACCGCGGGCATCTCGCCGTCGCTGGGGGAGGGGTCGCCGCTCGACCCCTGGGTCCGGCGGGTCCCGGCCCCGGACTCCTACCGGCGGCCCGCCTCCGGCCTGGGCGCCTGGCTGGCCGGGCAGGTCGCGGCCCAGATCCACGACCTGGAGCGGCGCGGCGACGGGGTGGCCGCGTTCATCGCCGACTCGCTGTTCTCCTCCGACGGCATCTACGCAACGCCCACCGACGTGCTCGGCCCGGTGGCCGAGGTGGTCCGGCAGGCCGGTGGCCTGTTCGTGGCCGACGAGGTGCAGAGCGGTTTCGCCCGGTCCGGGGAGCGGATGTGGGGCTACCAGCGGCACGGCCTCGATCCGGACGTCGTCACCATGGGCAAGCCGATGGGCAACGGCTACCCGGTGGCCGGGGTCCTGGTCGTGCCCGAGGTGGTGGCCGGGTTCGGCCGCGACACCCGCTACTTCAACACGTTCGGCGGCAACACCGTGGCCATGGCCGCGGCCCAGGTCACCCTGGACGTGATCCGGGACGAGGACCTGCTGGCCAGCTCGGGGCGGGTCGGCGCGTTCCTGCGCGCCGAGCTGACCGGCCTGGCCGCCCGCTACCCGGTGATCGGCGACGTCCGCGGGTCCGGGCTCTACCTGGGGGTCGAGCTGGTCCGGGACCGGGACAGCAAGGAGCCGGACCCGGCCGCGGCCACCGCCGTGGTCAACGGCCTGCGCGAGCGCCGGGTGCTGATCTCGGCCACCGGCGAGCACGGCAACGTGCTGAAGATCCGCCCCCCGCTGGTCTTCACCGAGGCCGACGCGGCCCGCCTGCTCACCGAACTGGATGCGGTGCTGGCCTCGCTGCCGGGCTGAGCCGGTTGCTACTCTCCTGGCAACGAGAGGCGGCCGCATGCTGGACTACATCATCTCGGCGATCTTGATCGTGTTCATCGTCTCGGTGCTGGTCTTCCTGCGCCGCCGCGAGCGCCCCGGACGCTGATCGGGCTACCGGCGCTGGCGGCTAGGCGGCGGCGCCGGCCAGGCCGGGGCCGAGGTCGAGCAGTTCCTCGTAGAAGCCGCCGATCTGGCGCTCCCGGTCGACCAGGTGCACCTCGAGGATCCAGTGGCAGGCGCGGCCGCTGCGGTCCACCCGGCGCATGG
>DATDIH010000440.1:0-5866 GCA_036521155.1 Streptosporangiaceae bacterium | reverse complement strand
GGCCTATGTCCACCGGAGTCGCGTTGCCGACCGCGATAACGCCCATGGGGGACGTATGGGGATAAGGGTCAGCCGGTGTTCTGGAGGCCGGCCGCGACGCCGTTGACGGTGAGGAGGAGCAGGCGCTCGAGTTGCTCGCGTTCGGCGGGGTCGTCGGCGGCGGGGCCGCGCAGGGCGGCCAGGGCGCGAAGCTGCAGGTGTGAGAGCGCGTCCACGTAGGGGTCGCGCAGGGCCACGGCGCGGGACAGGACCGGGCGGTCGGCCAGCAGGCGGTCGTGCTCGGTGACGGCCAGGACCAGGCGGCGGGTCAGGTCGTACTCGGACAGCACCCGGGCCGACAGGTCCTCCCGGCCTCCCAGGGCCAGGTAGCGTTCGGCGATCCGGCGGTCGGTCTTGGCCAGGCTCATCTCGGCGTTGTCCAGCAGCACGTTGAACAGCGGCCACTCCTGGTAGGCCTGGCGCAGCTCGGCCAGGCCAGCCCCGTTGCCGTTCGGGCCGACGGCGGCGGCCAGGCCACTGCCCAGCCCGAACCAGCCGGGCAGGTTGATACGGGTCTGCGACCAGGCGAACACCCACGGGATGGCGCGCAGGTCTTCCAGGCTGACCTGTGACAAGCCGCGGCGGGCGGGCCGGGAGCCGATGCGCAGGCCGCCGATCTCGCCCAGCGGGCTGATCCGCGCGAACCAGTCGGCGAAGCCCACCGACTCGACCAGGGCCCGGAAGGCCTGGCGGGCCGCGTCGTCGATGAGGTCGGCCACGTGCCGGTACCGGGCCGAGACCTCGCTGTTGCGGCCGGTGCGAGCCGGTGACGAGGCCAGCAGCACGGCCGAGGTGACCTGCTCCAGGTGCCGTCGGGCGATCACCGGCTGGCCGTAGCGGGCGAAGATCACCTCGCCCTGCTCGGTGACCTTGAACCGGTCGGCCACCGACCCCGGCGCCTGGGCCAGCACGGCCCGCCCGGTCGGCCCGCCACCGCGGCCGAGGGCGCCGCCGCGGCCGTGGAACATGGTCAGCCGCACGTCGTTGGCCTCGGCCCAGGCCGCCATCTCGGCCTGGGCGTCGAACAGCCGCAGGGTGGCGCTGGCCGGCCCCAGTTCCTTGGCCGAGTCGGAGTAGCCGAGCATGGCCTCCAGCTGGCGGTCGTTGGCGGCCAGCCGCGCGGCCACCGGGGGCAGCTCGAGCATGCCGGTCAGCACCTGGGCCGAGTGGGCCAGGTCGGCGCCGGTCTCGAACAGCGGCACCACGTCCAGCACCGGGGCGTTGCCGTCCGGCATGGCCAGCTCGGCCAGCTCGTAGACGTTGGCGATGTCGGTGGCGGACCGGGTGAAGCTCACGATGTACCGGCGGCAGGCCTCGACCCCGAACCGCTGCTGGATCCAGGCAATGACCCGCAGGGTGGCCAGCACCTCTTCGGTCTCCGCGGACAGCGTGCCACCGGCCCGGGCCTCGGCCAGGGCCCGCTCGTGCACCGCGCTGTGCTGGCGCACCTCCAGCTCGGCCAGGTGGAAGCCGAACGTCTCGGCCTGCCAGATCAGGTGCTGAAGCTCCCCGTAGGCCTGCTGGCGGGCCCCGCTGGCGGCCAGCGAGTCCTGGACCAGGCGCAGGTCGGCCAGGAACCCCTCCGGGCCGGCGTAGGCCAGGTCGGCGTCGCGGACCCGGGTCGCGTCCAGCCGGGCCGCCGCGAACAGCAGATAGGTCCGGTAGGGCTCCTGCGGCGACCGGGCCGTGATCTCGCCGATCAGCTCGGGGTGGGCGGCTTCGGCCACGTCCAGGGCCCGGTGCAGGGCCGGGGACGCCGGGGTGCCGTTCTCGTACAACGTGAGCGACCGGCCGATCCGGTCGGTGGCCCGCTCCAGCGCCCGCAGCACGTGCTCGGCCTGGATGGTGGCGGCCTCGCGGGTGACCCGGGCGGTGACGAACGGGTTGCCGTCCCGGTCGGCCCCGACCCAGCTGCCGAAGCGCAGGAAGGCCGGGACCTCGGTGGGGGTCCGGCCCGCGTCGTCGCCCGACACCGCGTGGTCCATGGACCGGTACAGGGCCGGGACCACCCGGAACAGGGTCTCGTCGAACGCGGTCATCACCGTGCGGACCTCGTCGATCGGGTCCATGGCCTTGACCCGCAGCTGGGACGTGCGCCACAGCACGTCGATCTGCTCGTGCAGCTCGCGCAGGGTCTCGGCCCGGTCGGTGGCCGCGGTCCGCGGGTCGTCGAGCGTGTCGGTCAGCACCGAGATACGGCGCAGCGAGGCGACCACCGCGCGGCGGCGGGCCTCGGTCGGGTGGGCAGTGAACACCGGGTGCACGCGCAGCCCGTCCAGCAGTTCGCCCAGCCGGTCCTCGCCCTGCTCGTCGCGGATTTCGGTCACGGTGGCGGCCAGCGACTCCGACAGCGGGCGGTCGCCGTTGTCCCGCTCGCGCAGGGTCCGGATCCGCTGGTGTTCCTCGGCCAGGTTGGCCAGGTGAAAGTAGACGGTGAAGGCACTGGCCACCTGCTCGGCCCGGTCCAGCGGCCAGGCCCCCACCATTTCGGCGATGTCGTCCAGCGAACAGGCCTCGGGATCGCGGCGCACGTCGATCACCGCATGCCGGAGTTTTTCCACGTCATCCAGGAGGTCCTGGCCGCCGGCGTCACGCAGCACGTCACCCAGCAGGCTGCCCAGCAGCCGGACGTCGTGCCGCATCGGCTCGGGCATCTGGTGCCGGTCAAAATCCCGGCCGATCGGCTCGCGGCGTAGGCTGACGGGCTCGGGACTGGCGGGATCTGCGCTCACGCGGCAAGCGTAGCGAAAGGGTCTGGACCATCCTCGCTACCCTTACCCCATGACCAGTGATGCCGCTGATGTCCCCGAGCCCGCCGCCGGGTCCGCCGCCGAGTCCGCTGACCTGCACACGACCGCGGGCAAACTCGCCGACCTGGGACGCCGCCGGGACCAGGCCGTGCACGCCGGTTCCGAGCAGGCGGTGGAGAAGCAGCACAGCCGGGGCAAGCTGACCGCGCGGGAGCGGATCGGGCGGCTGCTGGACCCGGGCTCGTTCGTGGAGTTCGACCAGTTCGCCCGGCACCGGGCCACCGATTTCGGCATCGACGCCAACCGCCCCTACGGCGACGGCGTGATCACCGGCCACGGCACCATCGACGGCCGCCAGGTCTGCGTGTTCAGCCAGGACTTCACGGTGTTCGGCGGATCGCTGGGCGAGGTCTACGGGACCAAGATCGTCAAGGTCATGGACCACGCGCTCAAGGTCGGCTGCCCGATCATCGGCATCAACGACGGCGGCGGCGCCCGCATCCAGGAAGGCGTGGTCGCGCTGGGCCTGTTCGCGGAGATCTTCTACCGCAACACGGTCGCGTCCGGCGTCGTCCCGCAGATCTCGCTGATCATGGGGCCGGCCGCGGGCGGCGCGGTCTACTCCCCGGCCATCACCGACTTCACGCTGATGGTCGACGGCACCTCGCACATGTTCATCACCGGCCCCGACGTGATCAAGACCGTGACCGGCGAGGAGGTCACGTTCGAGGAGCTGGGCGGGGCTCACGCGCACGCGGTCAAGTCCGGGGTGGCCCACTACCAGGCCCGGGACGAGGACGACTGCTTCGACTTCGCCCGTGAGCTGCTGTCCTATCTGCCCTCCAACAACCTGGAGGAGCCGCCGGTGGTGGACGCGCCCGCCGACCCGGTGGCGGCCGAGGAGATCACCCCGGCCGACCTCGAGCTGGACACGCTGATCCCGGACTCCCCCAACCAGCCCTACGACATGCACACCGTCATCGCCAGCGTGCTCGACGACGGGGAGTTCCTCGAGGTGCACGCCGGGTTCGCGAGCAACATCATCGTGGGCTTCGGCCGGGTCGCGGGCGCCTCGGTGGGAGTGGTGGCCAACCAGCCCATGCACTTCGCGGGCGCACTGGACATCAACGCCTCAGACAAGGCCGCCAGGTTCGTCCGGACCTGCGACGCCTTTTCGGTCCCGGTCGTGACCTTCGTGGACGTGCCCGGCTTCCTGCCCGGCACCGACCAGGAGTGGAACGGCATCATCCGGCACGGGGCCAAGCTGATCTACGCCTACTCCGAGGCCACCGTGCCCAAGGTCACGGTCATCACCCGCAAGGCCTACGGCGGGGCTTACGACGTGATGGGCTCCAAGCACCTGGGCGGGGACATCAACCTGGCCTGGCCCACCGCGCAGATCGCGGTCATGGGCGCCCAGGGCGCGGTCAACATTCTTTACCGCCGGGAGCTGGCCGCGGCCGACGACCCGGACGCGGTGCGCGCCCGCCGGGTCACCGAGTACGAGGACACCCTGGCCAACCCGTACATCGCCGCCGAACGCGGCTACCTGGACGCGGTCATCAAGCCGTCCGAGACCCGGGCCGAGATCACCCGGGCGCTGCGGTCGCTGCGCACCAAGCGCCAGACCATGCCGCCCAAGAAGCACGGCAACATCCCCCTTTAACGGCACGGGGTGGCGGCGACGCGGCAAACGTAGTAAGAAAGCAGCTTAGGCACCAATCCGCTCCGGACCCCGGCGGCTGGTCACCAGCAGATCCCGGGTACGGCCACACCGGCCACGGAGGAGAGCGGATATGAGCGAGCCGGGTGTCCCCGGTCGGTCGCGCCATGCTGCCTTTCCCTTGATCTCCCCGGCACAGCCGGGTCTGCTGCCGCGCGCTCCCGGCGCCGGCGCACCGTACCCCGGGGACCGTCAGGTGCCCGGTGGGGGGGAGGGGGGCCCCTGCCTGCCGCGCGCCCGTTGAGCTGCTGGCGTGCGCGGCAGGCAGGGATGGGGCCGGGTACAAACGCCGGCCGCCGCGACCCGATCGGTTGCGGCGGCCGGGGTCAAAGCGGCTAGCCGTGCGGGTAGCTCGGCGGCTTGGCGGTCTGGGTGAAGCCGGCCGGGACGACCGGCTTGAGGTGGGCCAGGGTGGCCGCGGTGGCGGGCAGGAACTGGAACGTGTTGGTGGTGACGTCGCTCTGGTAACCCTGGGCCGGGGTGCCCTCGGTGGAGCTGGACACCGAGCGGACCGGCAGGTAGGTCTGGGCGCTGACCCACAGGTCGCGGGTCCAGGGTGAGCTGTCCGGCGGGCTGGGGAACGTGTGCCGCAGCTCCAGCACCGGCTGGCCACCCAGTTCGGTGTGGGCGACGATCTTGAAGAAGCCGCTGCTGATCTCCTGGCGCAGCTCGGCCGGGCTCTCCACCGGGGAGCCGGTCTCGATCGGGGTCCGGGCCTGATCAGACCAGGTGTGGCGGCTGGTTTCGACGTCGATGATCCGGCCTTCCACGCTGTCCTTGGACCCGGTCGCGGGCGTCAGCGTGCCGCTGGTGGCGCCCGCGGGCACGCGGTAGATCATCTCGACGTCCTGCTCCCCGCCGGTGACGATCCGCATGCGCTGGGTCTGGCCCGGGGTGGCCTGCCAGGGTGCCATCCAGATGTCGGAGGAGGTGGTCTGCCCGGCCGTGACCTCGACGGTGTGGACGTGCAGAACCTGGCCGGCCGCGGCCCCGATCGCAGCCAGCAGCTTGGTCTTGACCGAGGCGCCGGTCGCCTTGGCTGGGCCGTCGGCGTGTGCGGTCCCGGGCTGGGCGGGACCGGCCCCCGATCCACTGCTGGCGGCGACGAGCGCGATGGCGGTGACCGCCGCCGCGGCCGCGGTGACAGGCAGGCCAATGGTGAGCGCCCGGCGGCGGCCGCGCCGGGTGGCCGGGGCGGTGCCGTCGATGTTGGCGTCAGTGCTGGCCTCGGTGGCCAGGGCCAGCAGGCGGTCGCGGCCCTGCTGGGTCACGGCGGCGGACGGTGGCGCTTCAGCCAGCAACGCGCGCACCGCGTCTTCGGGGTCGGTGATCGTCATAGTTCCTCCTCAAGTGC
>DATDIH010000439.1:0-25433 GCA_036521155.1 Streptosporangiaceae bacterium | reverse complement strand
TCGTTCAGTTCGAGCATGATCATGCCGTGCGCGAAGGCCCAGGCGGCCCGGGCCAGATCGGGGTCGCCGCCCACCGCCGCCACCAGCGGCGCGGCCGCCCGGTCCTCCAGCCCGGGCGGCAGCAACTCCCGCGCCAGCGGCCGCTCGTTCATCAGCCGGTACAGGTGCGGCCGGGCCAGCGCGAACTCCCGGTACGCGCTCCCCAGCCGAGCTAGCCCTCCGCCTGGGCCGCGTCCGCCACGCTCACCAGTCACACCAGACCCAGAAACACCTTTCGTCCCGACAGCCCCTTCCGTCTCGTGGCCCGCTGCTTCCTCCAGCGCCGTGGCCAGGTCCTCGAACCCGACCGCGATCACCGCCGTCTCCAGCTCGGACTTGCCCGCCAGGTGCTTGTACAGCGACGGGGCCCGGATGCCGAGCTGCTCGGCCAGCCGGCGCATGGTCAGGGCTTCGGCCCCGTGCTCTTCCAGCAGGGCCAGGGCCGCGCTCACGATCTCCCGCACCCGCGGCGTCAGCGGGGGTAGCCCCGGGGCCTCGGCGACGCTCACCGGTGCGCGGGCCCGGAGCCGGTCCCGGCGGCACCGTGACGCTGGAAGCCGGCCGCGCTGCGCAGCCCGTATCCCATGGACCGGTCGAGGGCGATGTGGGCCAGCCAGCCCAGGCCCGCCGCGAACAACGGCGCCCAGGTCAGCGGGGACACCGTGTAGACCGCCAGCAGCAGCACCGGCACCCAGGCCCGGTGGGCCGCGTTGTACCAGGGCACCGCGACCGGCGGCAGCTGGCCCGGCTCCGTCTCCCGCGCCTGCTTCAGGCCCATGAAGAAGGTCAGGTCGGGGGCGATCAGCAACGCGATCAGCAGGGCCAGGGCCCACGGCCCATGGTTGGCCACCTCCAGCCCGCCGAAGGCCAGGGCCGCGAGTCCCAGGCCCAGCCATCCGGTCCGGCGGGCCGTGGCCAGCCAGGCCGGGCGCGGTGTGGCGGCGGCGGTGAGGTGGGTGCTGCTCATGGTGACCTCCGACGAGCTGGCTAACGCTGTTAGCCACACTCTAGGCTAACGATGTTAGCCAGTCAACTGCGATGGGCCGTCGCTAGGGTGGGCGGATGACCGAGACCCCAGCGGACGAAGACGTGCGTATCGTCCTCGACCACGAACTGCGCCTGCTGGCGCCGGACGCGGGCCGCGCGGACCTCGAGGGCCTGCTGCACCCGGACTTCAGCGAGGTCACCCCGGACGGGCGCCGCTTCGGCCGGTCCGAGCTCATAGCCCTGCTGACCAGCACGTCCACCGACCGGGACCTGAGCCCGCGGACCGCGGTCGAGCTGACCGGCGTCCGGCTCTCCGGCTCGACCGTCATCGTCACCTACGTCAGCGAGCAGGGGGCCAAACGCGCCCGCCGCGTCACCGTGTGGCTGCGCACCGGGCCCGGCTGGCGGGCCTACTTTCACCAGGCCACCCCGATCCAGCCGCACCCCTGACCCGCGGGCCGTCAGCGTCCCCGGCGGGTGCTGGCGCAGGTCACGCACTGGGTGGCCGTGGGCCGGGCGGCCAGGCGTTCGGGCGCGATCGGCTGGCCGCAGACCTCACAGCGGCCGTAACCGCCATCACTCAGCCGGTGCAGCGCCTCGTCGATCGCGGCCAGATGCTCCCGGGCCTGGGCCAGCAGGGCGGCCACGTGCTGGCGCTCCCAGGCGATGGTGGCGCCCTCGGGGTCGTGCTCGTCGTCGGCGTTGTCGGCCTGGGACGCGGCCACGATGCTGCCGAAGTCCCGTTCCAGGCCGGCCACCTGATCCAGCGTGGCCCGCCGCTGGGCGTCCAGGGCCGCACGCACCCCCGGAGGCTCGCCCGGCGGCCGGCCCGCTCCGGTACCCGTAGTCATTTCTCCTGCTTACCACCGGGTAGTTTGAACGTGACCTCGTTGTTACCTGGAGGTGGAGCGTGGCGGCGGATTCCGCAGTAGATCCCTATGGGGACGTGTCCGGCTTGGTCGAGCGGTCGGCCGCGTCGTACGCGGCCAGCGTGCCCGAGGATCCGGCCGACGATGGATTCTTCGGCCCGCGCAGCGTGACCTGGCGGCTGAGCACCGACCTGTCCGGGGTGATCGGCGGGCTGCGCTCGCTGATGATCCAGGCCCTGCACCCGCTGGCCATGGCCGGCGTGGACCAGCACAGCGACTGGCGGCAGGACCCGGTGGGGCGGCTGGCCGCGACCCAGTCCTACGTCACCACGGTCAGCGTGGGGGACCGGGCCACCGCCGAGCGCGTGTCGGCCCGGGTCCGGCGCATCCACGAGCACGTGCGCGGCACCGACCCGGTCACCGGCCAGCCGTACGCGGCCGGCGACCCCGGGCTGCTGCTGTGGGTGCACGCGGCGCTGGTGGATTCGACGATCGTAGCCGTCCGGATGTTCGGAGCCGGGCTGTCCGGCCAGGACGCCGACCGCTACGTGGCTGAGATGGTGGCCGCGGCCGAACTGATCGGCATTCCGCGCGAAATGGTCCCGTCCAGCGTGGCCGCCCTCGACCAGTACCTGGCCTCGGTCCGGCCCGTCCTGCAGGCCACCCCGGCCGCCCGGGAGTCCATGGCCTACCTGCTCGACCCGCCCGGGCTGGACCCGGACGTGGCCGAGATCTGGCAGGACGTCCGGGAGGGCACGATCGCCTCGCTGCCGGACTGGGCCCGCGACCTGTACGGGTACCAGCTGGACGCCCCGCTGACCGACGAGCGCCGCACCGAGATCCGGCAGGCCCTGGGCGTGCTGGACACCGTGTTCCTGGCCGAGCCCGGCGTGCTGGAGGCCCGGCAGCGGCTGACCCTGCGCATGCGCTCCGCCCGCGCCGCCTGACCATCGCTGACGAGGAGCCCGCACTTACCGATGAACAAGCACATCAAGGCCGCCCTGGCCATCGGCGCTTCCGCCGGTCTGGGCGCCGCGGCCGTCCTCGCCGTGCGCCGGACCAGCTCGCTGCGGCTGGGCCGCGCCGTGGCCGCGCTCCGGCTGGTGGCCCGGGGCGGTGCCCGGTACGCCGGTAACGCGCCGCGGCTGTTCATGGCCGCGGGGGAGCAGCGGCAGCAGCTCCGCAACGACCTGGCCCTGCAGACCGCCGAAGACGTCGCCGCCACCCTGGGCGCGATGAAGGGCGTGCTGATGAAGATCGGCCAGATGGCCAGCTACGTGGACGAGGGCCTGGCCCCGGACGTCCGCCGCACGCTGGGCCGGCTCCAGGACAGCGTGCCCCCGATGAGCGCCGAACTGGCCGCCGGGGTCATCGCCGAGGAGTTCGGCCGGCCGCCCGAGCAGGTCTTCGAGCGCTGGGACCCCGAGCCGATCGCGGCCGCCTCGATCGGGCAGGTGCACCGGGCCATCACCCACGACGGCCGGGCCGTCGCGGTCAAGGTCCAGTACCCCGGGATCGCCGAGACCATCGCGGCCGACCTGCGCAACGTGTCGCTGCTGCGCCGGATGCTGCGCATCACCGCGCCCGGCCAGGATGTGGACGCGCTCCTGGACGAGCTGCGGGAGCGGGTCGTCGAGGAGCTCGATTACCGGCGTGAGGCCGAGAACCAGCGCCGGTTCGCCGAGTACTACGACGGCCACCCCACCATCCACGTGCCCAAGATCGTGCCCGAGCTGTCCACCCGGCGGGTCGTCACCAGCGACCTGGCCACCGGTGCGCGCTTCGCCGAGCTGGCCACCTGGTCCCAGCACGAGCGGGACCTGGCCGGGGAGACCATCTACCGCTACGTGTTCCGCAGCCTGTACGACATGCGGGCCTTCAACGGTGACCCGCACCCCGGCAACTACCTGTTCCACGGCGACGGCAAGGTCACGTTCCTGGACTACGGGCTGGTCAAGTACTTCAGCCGGGACGAGCTCAAGCCGCTCATGGACATGGCCCGCTACCTGTGCGTGGAGGACGACGCCAAGGCGTTCCGGCAGAGCCTGGTCGACGCCGATTTCCTGCAGCCGGACGCGCCGGTCAGCACCGACCTGGTCGTCGACCACCTGGCCGTGTTCTACGACACCATCCGCAAGCCGGGGTCGCTCACCATCACCGGTGACTACGCGTCGGCGGTGGTGCGCCGGTTCTTCGACGTGCGCAGCCCGCTGGCCCCGTACATCCAGGTGCCGCGCTCCTACGTGATCCTGCAGCGGATCAACCTGGGAGTATTCGCCCTGCTCGGGGAGCTGACCGCGACCCGGGACTGGCGGGCCATCGCCGAGGAGATCTGGCCGTTCGTGCAGGCGCCGCCGTCCACCCCCATGGGCGAGGCCGAAGCCGCCTGGTACGCCGCCAAGGCCGACCGCGCCGCCTAGGAGGCCTGGCCGGCCGCTTCCCGGACCATGGCCAGCTCCATCAGCGCCGGGTCCGACGGCAGCGGCTGCCGCTCACCAGTGGGCGTGAACCCGCACCGCTCATACAGCCGCCGGGCGGCCTTGTTGGTCTCGGTCACCCAGAGGTGCACGCGCGGCACCGGCCGGGCCCGGGCGTACTCCATGACCGCCTCGACCAGCGCCGACCCGACCTGTTGGCCCCGGGTCTCGGGGCGGACCCACATCGAGACCAGCTCCAGCTCACCGGGGACCAGCTCGATGGCGGCCACCAGACCCACCGGCCGGTCGCCGGACTCCGGCCGGTAGGCCAGGATGCTGTTGCCCGCGGCGGCCCGTTCCTGCCAGGTCTGCTCGGGGTAGGCCGCCTCCCGGTCATAGGTGGAGGCGAACGCGTACGGCGCCTCGCGCAGCGCGTCCAGCCGGATGTCCCGCATCGCCCGCCAGTCGCCGGCTCCCGTGGTGCGCAACTCGGTCATGGGCCCATGGTGGTCCGGGTGCGGACCGGACCGCCACCGGGTTTCTGCTGGAATGGAGCCATGTGCACCGCCATCGTGGGCCTCGGCCCGGACGGGACCGTCCTGCTGGCCGGGATCCGCGACGAGTTCCTCCAGCGCGCCTGGCTGCCCCCCGCCCACCTCTGGCCGGACTACCCGGCCCTGATCGGCGGCCGCGACCAGCGGGCCGGCGGCACCTGGCTGGCCGTGGACCCGGCCGCCCCCCGCGTGGCCTGCATCCTCAACGGCCGCGGCCACCCGGCCCCGCCCGATATCCGCCAGTCCCGCGGTGAGCTTCCCCTCCGCGCCGCCGCCCGCGAGCCCATCGTGCCCGCCACCTCCGCGAGCACCCCCAGACCCGTGGACCCCACCATCGACCCCTCCGGCCTCACCGTTTTCGACCCCTTCCTGCTCGTGGTGGCGACACCGGGCCGGGCCGACCTGCTCAGCTGGGACGGCGACCGGTTCACGCGCCGCACCCTCGACCCCGGCCTGCACCTGCTGGTCAACAGCGGCCTGGCCGGTGACCTGCGACCCGACGCCGGTGAACACGAGACCGAACGGATCCGCCACTTCCAGGCCCGGCTGGCCGCCGTCCCGTTCCCGCAGCCCAAGCCCGGGGACACCGTCGACGCCGCCTGGTCCCCCTGGCTGCCCCTGTTCAACGGCGACGGGCTGCCGACCGGCGACCCGCGCGCCCTGATCGTCCGGCGCGACTTCGGTGACGGCCAGATCTGGGGCACCACCTCGATCTCGCTGGTCGCCTTCACCCCCGCAGGCCTGCGCTACGACTTCACCGCCCACCCCGGCGACCCGGCCGCCTGGTACCCCGTTCCACTCGGATAGGGTCCCGCGCATGATCTGGCATCTGCTGTCGCTGCCCGACTGGGAGTCGGCCGGGGACGCGCCGTACGTGCCCGGCACCGAGCCCGCCGGCACCCCCGGCGCCGCGCCGTTCGTGCATGCCTCGCCGGACGAGGCCACCAGCCTGGCCGTGGCCAACGACCGGTTCACCGGCTCGGCGCTGCCGCTGGTCGCGCTGATCCTGGACGAGTCGCGGCTGTCCGCCCCGGTGCGCTTGGAGGCCGCCGACCCGGCCCCGCCGCCCGGGGCGCCCGCGGGCACGCTGTTCCCGCACGTCTACGGGCCGGTCGAACAGGCCGCGGTCACCGAAGTCCGGTTCGCCCGGCGCGACCCGGACGGCCGGTTCACCGCGTTCGACCCGCGCCCGGCCACCGCCGAAGCCCTCGGCCTGATGCCCCATCCCGAAGGCGGCTGGTACCGGCAGACCTGGGCGGCGGGCCCCTCCTACCAGCCCGACGGCTACCCGGGATCGCGGCCGGCTGCCACCGCCATCTACTTCCTGCTCACCGCGGGCACCGAGTCGGCCTGGCATACGGTCCGCTCGGACGAGGTGTGGCTGTGGCACGCCGGCGGCCCGCTCACGTTGCGGCTCGGCGGCACCGGCTCCGAGCCGGTCGCGGACCCGGCCACGGTCATCCTGGGCCCCGATCTGGGTGCGGGCCAGGCCCTGCAGCACATCATCCCCGGCGGCTACTGGCAGTCGGCCCGCCCCGCTGGCGATCAGGAGGTCCTGGTCAGCTGCGTGGTCGCCCCCGGCTTCGACTTCGCCGACTTCACCGCCCTGCCCACTCCACCCGGTTAGCGTGCGGATATGCCGAAGCGAGCATTTCCAGTGATCTACGCCACCGACGTCGAGACCACCGCACGGTTCTGGGAGCGGCTCGGCTTCACCCGGTACGTCGAGCTGAAGCCGGATGGCAAGCCCGGTTACGTGGGCCTGCGTCGCGGGGATGCCGAGCTGGCCGTGACCGCCCGCGAATGGGCTCAGGACCGCTACGGCCTGGCCATGGGCGACGGCCCCAGGTTCGAGATGTTCGTCTACACCGACGACGTGGACACGCTGATCGCCGCGCTGCGCGCCGAAGGCATCCCGGTGCTGGCCGGCCCGGCCGACATGGCCTGGGGCGAGCGGATCGCCACCATCGCCGACCCCGACGGCAACCCGGTCGCCCTGGCCAACCAGGCCCGGGTCACCCCGGGCTGACCGCGGTCAGCACCTGATCGCGATCTCCAGGCCATCTACGCCGGTCTGCGGCGGATCGGGCAGCACACCAGCCTGCCCGGCCGCGATCCGGCGCGCGGTCCAGGCCACGGCGGCCGCGTCCAGCACATCGGCGGCGGCCCGGCGCCAGGCCGGGTCGTCCGGCACATCCAGCCCGGCCGCGGCCAGCAGCGATCGCCGCAGCGCTTGCCCGGCCGGGCGGTGCTTGGGCTCCGGCAGCGGCGCCCCGGCCAGGCAGGCGAACGACAGCTCGGGGTGCACCTCGTACAGCCGCTGCGGGCCGGCCCGGCGGTACTGCCCGGCTTCCAGCAGCTTGGGCCGCAGCCCCCAGGCCTGGATGCTGAACCCCTGTCCCGTCAGCCGCCGGCACTCAGCCAGCGCGGTCTGGTAGTCCGGCTGCTGCCACACCGACGCGGGCGGAATGCCAAAGATCGAACTCCGCCGCGGCCCCAGCCGCCGCCGGGCCTCGCCGTCGGCGGTTCGCCATCCCCGCGCCAGCAGCCCCAGCGGCATGTCGATCCCCACCACATGCCCCGCCGCCGTCCCGGCCAGCAGTTCTGTCAGCGACCCCGCCACTCGTACGGCCACCGTGCCGACCGGCCCGCCGGCCCCGTCCACGTCCACGTCGACCGCCGCCCACCCGTCCCGGCACCCGTCCACCCCGGTCACCCGCACCCGGCCAGTATTGCCTGTCCCGGCCCTCATCCGGCCGCTCACGCATACGTATCGGCCGTCAAATGTGTCCGGCCGTGTGGCATAGCCAACATCCGACGTGTAATGCCAGGGGCCTTTTCCCTTCCTAGCTGGGCGTCGGTCATATGTGTCCGGACTCTCTCGGGGGGCGGAAATTTATTTCTCAAAAGAACGGCTCCGCCAGCTTGGCTATGCAATTTTCAGGATAAAGTTGCGCACAGGTCGGGGGGCCCGTTTCTAACCGAACATGGAGGCCTAAGTGGCCAGAGAGGATCGTTCCCGCCCCTTTAGCAAGTATCCGCCTCCGGGTGTCGATGCCCGGATGCCGAACATCGCACGCGTCTACGACGCCTTCCTCGGTGGCAAAGACAATTTCGCCGCTGACCGGCAGGTCGTCGAGTCGGTGCTGCGGGTCTCGGAAGACGCGCCCGCCGTCGCCCGGGCCAACCGGTCGTTCCTGCGTCGCGTGGTCCGCTACCTGACCGGCGAGGCGGGAATGACGCAGTTGCTGGACATCGGCTCGGGCCTGCCCACCGTGGGCAACGTGCACGAGGTCGCGCACGAGCTCAACCCCGAGGTCCGCACGGTGTACGTGGACAACGACCCGGTGGTGCACGTCCATGGCGAGGCTCTGCTGGCCGACCGGCAGACCACCGAGGTGGTGACCGCGGACGTCCGGTGGCCCGCGGAAGTCATTGGGCACCCGGAGATCCGGGGCTTCCTGGATTTCTCCGAGCCGATGGGCCTGCTGCTGATCGCGGTCATGCACCACGTGGACGACAAGGACGAACCGGACGCGATCATGGCGGCGCTGCGGGGGGCCCTGCCCCGCGGCAGCTACCTGGCCATCTCCAGCTTTGCCCAGCCGGGACCCGAGTACCCGGAGGAACAGGGAGTGGCCCGGGAGGTCGAGCGCATCCTGCACGACCAGCTCGGCACCGGGTACTGGCGGCCCGCCGACGAGGTCCGGGGCTGGTTCGGCGACTGGACGATGATCGAGCCCGGCCTGGTCCCGCTGTCACAATGGCGCCCGGACCCGGCCGAGGACGCGCTGGCCCCGCTGACCCATGGGCTCATCGGCGGCGTGGCCAGGAAAGACTGATCGCGGCCGCACTGCCCGATTTTCCGTATCCTAAATGACGGAAGGGTATTGCTGACAGCCGCTTTCTGGCTGGTGACGCGTCAAGCCAATTGAACACCGGTAAACGAGCGTAGATAAACATAAGGGTCCGTCGCGATCCCCGAAACTTTTCGTTTCACGGCTGTTTCACGCCAGCGGGCCTTCGTTTTGAGGCGAGTCCTCTTTCGCTATCCGGGCATAGGCGCGTGGCTCAGCCCCGGCGGGCAGTGCTATGTCATCCGCCGTACCGGCCAGCGACCGCCAGAACCGCAGCGCCGTGTGTTCCATCTCCAGACCGAGCCGCAGCGTCACCATCCGCCGGGCCACCGCGGGCTGGTCGCCGAACCGGTCCTGCATTCGCTCGTACTCGCGGATGCGCTGCTGGTGCTGGGCCATCTGCTCGCGGGCCAGCCGCGGCACGTCCGCGGGGTCACCCAGTTCGTTGAAGAACAGCTTGAGCTCGGCCACGTCGCGCATCTGGAAGTGCACGTTGGTGGGGGAGGACAGCCACTCCCGCAGAGCGGCCCGGCCCAGGCCGGTCAGCGTGTAGACCTTGCGGCGCCGGCCGCTCTCCTCGGGCTGCACGGCCAGCAGCCCCATCCGCTCCAGCCGTTCCGGCTCGGCGTACAGCTGGGCGTGCGGGAACGGCCAGAAATACCCCACCGAGTGGCCGATCCCGCGCTTGAGGTCGTACGGCGTGGACGGCCCGCGCAGGCCGATCATGCCCAGCACGACGTACGAGGTGTTCGACAAGCGGCCGGTTGACACAGCGGGCATCCTCCCTCTACGTTCGTAATAGTCCGTTTCATACGGTCTGTTTCGGAGTGTAGAGCAACCCGGCCGCACGAGCCAGAACGCCGGGCCGGAAAGCCGGGGCAGGAAGGCGGTCCAGCACGATGGATGCGGCCCAGTTGCTGACCTGGACCGCGGAGCGCTACCCGCACCGGGCCGCGGTCGGCGGCCCGGACCCGGTGACCTACCGCGAGTGGGACGCCCGCACCAACCAGCTGGCCCGGGCCCTGGCCGGCCTGGGTGTGCGCCCCCGGGACCGGGTGGCCTTCCTGATGGCGGGCGGCGAGCCCATGGCCCGGCTGCACCTGGCCGCGCAGAAGCTCGGCGCGGTCGCGGTGCCGCTGTCGACCCGATTCGGGCCGGCCGAGCTCGCCCACTGCCTGGCCGACGCCGCGCCCGGCCTGATCGTCGGGGATGAAACGACCGCGCACATCCTGGATGAGGCCCGCGGTGGCCTCCGAATGAGAAGTGTGCTCGCTCACCTCGGGCCGGCCACCCCCGCGCCGGGAGCCGCCGATCTGGGTGCGCTGGCCGCGGCGGAACCGGACGGCGCGCTGCCCGCCGGGGTGCCGCCGCTGTCCGGCCGGGACCTGAGCGTGATGCTGTACACGTCCGGCACGACCGGCCAGCCCAAGGGTGTGCCGCGCAGCCACGCCGCCGAGCACGCGGCCGCGATCGCCCACGTCATCCAGACCCAGCAGCGCCCGGGCGAGGTCACGCTGGGTGTGATGCCGCTGTTCCACACCATGGGCCTGCGCACGCTGCTGGCCAGCATCGCGGTGGCCGGGACCTGGGTGCCGCAGGCCCGGTTCGACGCCGAACGCTCGCTGGAGCTGATCACCGGGCACGGCGTGACCTCGCTGTACCTGGTGCCCACCGTGTACTGGTCGCTGCTGCGGACCGGGCGGCTGGGCGAGGCGGCCAGCGTGCGGCGGCTGTCCTACGCGGGCGCGGCCATGACCCCGGCCCTGGCCCGGGACCTGGCCGGCACGCTGCGCCCGGAGGTGTTCGTCAACCACTTCGGCAGCACCGAGATCTACACGTTCACCATCGGCCCCGACGCGGTGGCCAAGCCCGGGTGCGCGGGCCGGGCCGGGTGTTCTCCCGGGTCCGGCTGGTCGACCCGGAACCGGGGGCGCCGCCGGACGCGCTGGCCGCCCCCGGCCAGCAGGGCCAGATCGCCGTCAGCATGGCCAGCCCGGAGGCGTTCGGCGGCTACTGGCGCCGGCCGGACGCCGACACCAAGACCATCCGTGACGGCTGGTACTTCCCCGGCGACCTGGCCACCGCCGACGAGGACGGCGATCTGTGGGTGGCCGGCCGGGTCGACGACATGATCGTGTCCGGCGGGGAGAACATCTACCCCGGCGAGATCGAGGACGCGCTGGCCCGCTGCCCGGCCGTGGCCGACGTGGTGGTCGCGGGCCTGCCCGACGACCGCTGGGGGCACGCGGTCACCGCCTTCGTGGTCCTGCGGGCCGGCCTGGACCCGGCCCCGGCCCTGGCCGAGGTGGACGGGTTCGTCCGCGACGGGTCCGGGCTGCCGTCGATCAAGCGGCCCAAGCGCCTGGTCGCGGTGGACCGGATCCCCACCTCGGCGGTGGGCAAGATCCTCCGCCGCGAGCTGGTGGCCGGCCACTTCACCGCCCTCGCCGAGGTGACGCCGTGACCGCAGCCAGGCAACCCGGTCCCCGGAAATTCACCGGCACCCCGGTCACGCCCAGGGTCGAGGACACCCCCCTGCTCACCGGCCACGGCCGGTTCCTGGACGACCTGGACCCGCTGCCGGGGGCGCTCGCCGCCGCCATCGTCCGCAGCCCGCACCCGCACGCCCGGATCCGCGGGGTGGACACCGGCCGGGCCCGGGCCGCGCCCGGGGTGGCCGCGGTGATCGGACCCGCCGACGTCGAAGCCGGGTTGCGCCCGTTCCCGCTGTCGGTCAAGGCCCCCATGCCCTACCGGGCCGCGGCCACCGACCGGGCCAGGTTCGTGGGAGAACCGGTCGCGGTGGTGGTGGCCACCGACCGGTACCTGGCCGAGGACGCCGCCGAACTGGTCGACGTCGACTACGAGACGCTGCCCGTGGTGACCGGCACCGAAGCCGCGCTGGCCGCGGACGCCCCCCGGCTGCACGAGGACGCCGACAGCAACGTGGCCACCGACCGCACGTTCTCGTTCGGCCCGGTGGACGAGGCCTTCGCCACCGCCGATCACGTGGTCGGCGGCGACTTCAGTTTCCCCCGGTACTCCTCGATGCCGATGGAGTGCTACTCGGTGGTGGCCGGCTGGCAGCCCGACACCGACGGGCTCGGGCCGTCCGTGCAGGCCTGGGCCAACTTCCACGGGCCGTTCTCCATGGTCCCGGTTCTGGCGGGCGCGCTCGGGCTGCCGGTGTCCCGGCTGCGGCTGCACGTGCCCGCCGACATCGGCGGCAGCTTCGGCATCAAGGCCGGCATCTACCCCTACGTGGCGCTGATCGCGCTGGCCAGCAAGCACGCGGGGGCGCCGGTGCGGTGGACCGAGGACCGGATCGAGCACCTGCTGGCCTCGTCGGCCGGCGCCGACCGGATCATGCGCTTCGAAGCCGCGGTGCAGGCCGACGGCACGGTCACCGCGCTCCGGGCCGACCTGGTCGACAACGTTGGCGCCTACCTGCGCCCGCCCGAGCCGAGCACGCTCTACCGGTGCTTCGGCAACATCACCGGCGCCTACCGCATCCCGGCCGTGTCGATCCGGGCCCGGGCCGTGGTCACCAACAAGATGCCGACCGGGCTCAACCGCGGGTTCGGCGGCCAGCAGCTGTACTTCGGCCTGGAACGGCTGATGGACCAGATCGCCGCCCGCACCGGTCTCGACCCGGCCGAGCTGCGGCGGCGGAACCTGGTCGGCGCCGACGAGTTCCCGTACCGCACCCCGAGCGGCGGCGTGTACGACTCCGGCCAGTACCGCCAGGCGTTCGACCTGGCCCTGAAGAACGCCGACTATGACGCCCTCCGGGCCCGGCAGGAAGAGGTCCGTGCGGCCGGCGACTACTACGGGGTGGGCATCGCCGCGGTGGTGGACCCGTCCGCGACCAACATCGGCTACGTCGGCCTGGCCACCCCGGCCGAGAGCCGGGCCCGGGGGCTGGGCAAGTCCGGGTCCACCGAGCACGTCCGGGTCAGCGTCGACCTGACCGGCGTGGTCACCGTGCTGCTGGGCACGGTCCCGCAGGGCCAGGGGCACGCCACCGTGGCCCGCCAGGTGGTCGCGGACCGGCTCGGGCTGCCGTTGGAGCAGGTGCACCCGGTGGTCGAGATGGACACCGCGACCACCCCGTGGACGGTGACCTCGGGCAGCTACTCGTCTCGGTTCGCGCCCCTGCTGACCAGCGCGCTGGCCGAGGCGGCGGACCAGATCGCGGGCACGCTGCGCCAGGCCGCCGCGGTCATGCTGGACATCGAGGCCGGCGACCTCGAACTGGCCGAGGGCTCGGTGCGCTGCCGGGACGAGCCCGATCGCGCCGTGCCGTTCCGCCGCGCGGCCGGGCTGGTGCACTGGGACCCGGGCGCGCTGCCCGACGGCGTCCCGGCCAGCCTGTACGCCGAGGCGGCCTTCACCCCGCCGCAGGCCAAGGCGGCCAGCCCGGACGACCAGATCAACTCCAGCCTCTGCTACGGATTCGTGGCCGACGTGGTGGCCTGCCGGATCGACCGGCGCACGCTGGCCGTCACCATCGAGAAGCTGTCCACCGTGCACGACGCGGGCACCATCCTCAACCCGGCCCTGCTCGACGGCCAGGTGCACGGAGCCATCGTGCACGCGCTGGGCGGCGCGCTGCTGGAGGAACTGAGCTACGCCGGCACCGGCCAGCCGGTCGCGGGCACGTTCATGGACTACCTCTGCCCGACCGCGGTGGAGGCCTCGTTCCCGCTGGTCAGCGACCATGTGGAGACGCCGTCACCGGTCACCCGGCTGGGGGCCAAGGGCTGCGGCGAGGGCAGCAGCATGAGCGTCCCGGCCGCCCTGGCCAACGCCGTGGCCGACGCGCTGGCCCCGCTCGGCCTGGACCTGACCACCCTGCCCGTGCACGGCAACGTGCTGCACGACCTGCTATCCGCTACTCCGGAGGACCACTGACCATGGCACTGACCGGCGGGGAGATCCGGCTCGACCGCAGCCACGACGGCCGCGTCGCCGATCTCACCCTGGACCACGGCAAGTACTCGATCATCACCTGGGCCATGCGCCAGCAGATGGCCGAACGGTTCGCGGAGATCGACGCCGATCCCCGCGTGGCCGTGGCGGTCCTGCGCTCGGCCGGCCAGCACTTCTCCTCTGGCGGCGACATCGCGGGCTTCCTGGAGGTCGAACCGGTCGGCTTCACCGACCTGGGCCACAACATCACCGCCCCGGCCCGGAGCCCCAAACCGGTGATCGCCCTGGTCGATGGCTACTGCTTCGGGGTCGGCCTGGAACTGGCCCTGTCGGCCGACATCCGGCTGGCCACCGAGCGCAGTGAGTTCGCCCTGCCCGAGATGCGGCTGGGCATGATTCCCGGCAGCGGCGGCACCCAGCGGCTGGGCCGGCTGATCGGACTGAGCCGGGCCAAGTACCACGTGATGACCGGCAGCCGGATCAGCGCGGCCCAGGCCGCCGACTGGGGCCTGGTCGCCCACGTCACCCCGGACGCCAAGGGACTGGAAGCCGAGGCCGGCGCGCTGACCGGCACGCTGCTGGGTTTCTCGCCGCTGGCCCTGCGCACGGCCAAGGAAGTACTGGACCGCGGCCTCGACGGCCCCCTTTACACCGGCATCGAGCTGGAGCGGAAGGCCTACGCCATGCTGCGGTCCAGCCACGACTTCAGCGAGGGCGTGCACGCCTTCGCCGAGAAGCGCCCGCCCGCGTTCGAAGGCCGCTAGGGCCGCTGGGAGGCACGATGAAGGCGGCGCCGTTCGCGTACGCGCGGCCGGCCACCATCGCGGCGGCCGTGGCCGAACTGGCCCGGGCCGACGGCGATGGCAAGGTCCTGGCCGGCGGCCAATCGCTGGTCCCGGTGCTGGCCATGCGGCTGGCCCGGCCGTCGGTGCTGGTCGACATCAACCAGGTCGGCGGCCTGGGCGAGCTCTCCCTGGACCGCGACGGCGCGAACCCCGCCCTCTCCGTGGGCGCCACGGTCCGGCAGCGCCGGCTGGAGCATGACGAACGCGCCGCCGCCGTGCCCCTGCTGGGCCTGGCCCTGCCCTGGGTCGGGCACCGGGAGCTGCGCAGCCGCGGCACGGTGTGCGGCAGCCTGGCCCACGCCGATCCGGCCGCCGAACTGCCCGCGGTCGCGGCCTGCCTGGACGCCACCCTGGAGGTGGCCGGCCCGTCCGGGCCGCGCACGGTGGCGGCCCGGGACTTCTTCGCCGGGGCCATGACCACCGCGCTGGGCCCGGACGAGGTGCTGACCGCGGTGCGGTTCCCGGTGGCCGGGCCGGGGGAGGGGTTCGGGTTCGCCGAGTTCGCCCGGCGGCACGGCGACTTCGCGCTGGCCGGCGTGGCCGTCCGGGTCCGCCACTCGCCGCGGCAGGCCGTGCTGGCCGCGTTCGGGGTCTCGGACCGGCCCGTGGTCCGCGACGTGACCCCGCTCCTGGACGGCGCGCTGACCGAGGACGAGCTGGCCGGGCTGGCCGGGGAGATCGTGGACACCGGCGGCGACGTGCACGCCTCGGCCGGCTACCGGCGGCGGCTGGTCGCGGCCCTGGCCGCCCAGGAACTGGCCCGCGCCTGGCGCCAGGCCGAGGGGAGCGACGATGACCACAACTGACGCCGAGCGGGTCGAGGCCGACCAGCTCGCCGAGACCTCCCTGACCGTCAACGGGCAACCGGTTCGGCTGCAACTGCCGCCGCGGGTCACCCTGGCCGACGCGCTGCGCGATCACCTCAAGCTGACCGGCACCCATCTGGGCTGCGAGCACGGCGTGTGCGGGATGTGCACGGTACTGGTCGAAGGTCAGGCCGCCCGGTCCTGCCTGCTGTTCGCCTGCCAGCTGGACGGGGCCGAGGTCATCACCGTCGAGGGCCTGGGCCGCCCCGATGACCTGCACCCGCTGCAGCGGGCCTTCGGTGAGCGGCACGCCCTGCAGTGCGGGTTCTGCACGCCCGCGTTCCTGCTCAGCGCCTACGACCTGCTGTCCCGCCGCCCGGACGTCCCGCCCGACGCCCTGCCCGCCGAACTGTCCGGCGTGCTGTGCCGCTGCACCGGCTACCGCAACATCCTGGCCGCCGTGCAGGAGGTGGCGGCCGCCCACCGTGACGGGTCCCTGCCCGGTCCGGGCAACTGCGCGCCTGCAGGTTCTTCTGTGGTCGAAAAATCAACTGCTGGCCCCCCGCCCCGGCTCGCGTCCGGCGGCGACGGCCCGGAACCGGAGCAGGTCACGCTGCCGTCCGGGCCGCCCACCTTCACCACCACCGTGACCAGCACGCTGGCCGTCCCGCCCGCCGCCGTGTGGCGGGTGCTGAGCGACGTGCACCGGGTGGCCCAGTGCCTGCCCGGCGCCGAGTTGACCGAGGATCTGGGCGACGATCGCTACCGCGGCCGGGCCCGCGTGGGCGTGGGCCCGGTGCGCCTGTCGTTCCTGGGCCTGGCCCAGGTCACCGGCCGGGACGAGGCGTCCCGGACGCTGCGGGTGCTGGCCCATGGTCGGGACACCGGCGGCGCCCAGACCCAGGCCGCGATCGAGGTCCGGGCCGAGCCGGACGGCGACGGCTGCCGCCTGACCGCCGAGGCCCGCGTCTACCTCACCGGCCGCATCGCCCAGTTCGGCCGGGCCCTGGCCGGGGACGTCAGCCGCCGGCTGTTCGAGCAGTTCGCGGCGGCCGTGCAGCTGGCCGCCACCACCGGGGCGACCCCGCAGCGGCCGCCTGCCGCACCGAGCGCCTTCCGCCTGCTGCTCGGCGCCCTGGCCGACCGCCTCCGCGCCCTCCGCCGCCGCCGGGGCTAGAGCCGCCGGGCCCTCCGCGATCGGGGCTAGAAGTCCCGGCGCTGCCGCCGCCGCTCGTCCTTGAACGCCCGCCGCTCATCGTGGCGGGCCCGCTGCGCGTCGATCCGGGCCTGCTGACCGTCCCAGCGTGCCTGCTGATCCAGTTGCCGGCCGGCGCGGGACCGCCGGCCGCTGCCCCGGCGGATCCGGATCCCGCCGATGATCGAGAACGCCCGGATGTGGATGGTCGGCGCGCCCGGGCCCGGGTCGGGGGCGCCTTCGACCGAGGTGCCGCCCAGCAGGCTCAGCCCGCTGGCGTCGACCCGGATGCCCTGCGGGATGCGGGCGTGCACCCCGCCGATGATCGACACCTTGGTCAGGGTCACGTCCCGGGCGGCCAGCTCGGCCTGGCTCAGGTCCAGATCGGCCCCGCCGATCACGCTGATCACCACCACGTGCCGGCCCATCCGCCACGGCCCGGACACGCTCAGGCCGCCGATCGGGGACACGTGCCAGGTCGGCCCGCCCGACGAACCGGGCGCCACCACGGTCCCGGTGCCGCCCCCGGTGGCCCCGGCGGGCAGGTCGGTGACCAACTGGTCCAGCTCGGTGCGGGTCCGCGCCGCGGTCGCCTGCTCCATCCGGTCGCTGAACTCCTCCAGCGTCAGCCGGCCCTCGCCGGCCGCATCCCGGAGCCGTTCGACGATCGCATCACGTTCCGCATCCGACGCGCGGATGCCGCCGCTGTCCCCGCCGCTGGTGGTCTGGCCCACTACTGCTCCCCGTTGCCGGATGCACGTTCGCGACCACCCTAACCGGCACGGGTCAAGCCGGCGGTTGCCGTACGCCGAACAGGTTGCCGAACGGGTCCCGCAGCTGGCACAGCCGTTCCCCGGCTCACCCAGGGGAGTGGGCGTGGGGTCCGGATGGCTCATGCTGGGCAGCCTCGCACACCGGGTCCTCACCCGCCGCCCCAACCTCGGCCTCGTCGGCGGTGGCCGGGACCGGAGCTTGTTCCCCGGCCCGGACCAGCGCGATCCCGGCCAGGATCAGGGCCCCGCCCACGAACTGGATGGGTGCGGGCAGCTGACCCAGCGCCAGCCAGGCGAACAAGATCGCGAACAGGACCTCGGTCATGCCTATGAACGAGGCCAGCTTGGCCCCCAGCCGCCGGGCCGCCCCGATCCCGGCCACGTAGGCGATGACCGCGGCGATCAGCGACAGCCCCAGCACCGGCACGATCCAGCTGACGTGCAGGCCCAGGAAGCGGACATCGGCGTTGGTCGCGTGCAGGGGCAGCGCTCCGGTGACGCCCAGAACCGCCAGCGCCAGCGCGCCCAGGCACATCGCGCCCCAGGCCATCGCGATCGGCGGCAGTGGCTCCTCGGGCACCCCGCCCGACGACGCTCCCGCTGAGGCCGAGATCACGAAGTAGGCGGCCAGGCCGCAGGCGGCCAGCAGCCCCCACATCAGCCCGATCGGATCGACGTGGACCGAGCCGGTGAGGTTGAGCACCATGACCAGCCCGGCGATGGCCGCCACCGCGCCGGCCACGGTGAGCCGGCTCGGCCGTTCCCCGTGCCGCAGCCACACCCAGCCGACCACCAGCACCGAGCCGAGGTACTCCAGCAGCAGGGCCACTCCGACCGGGATTCGTTCCAGCGCGTTGAAGTAGAACAGCTGGCAGCCCGCCACCGCCAGCAGCCCGTACAACGCGACCTTGGACGCGTCGCGGCGCAGCAGTGCCCAGCGCCCGCGCAGCGAGATCAGCGCCGGGACGGTCAGGAACACTGCCGACAGCGAGATCCGGATCGTCACCGCCGCCGCCGGGCTCCACCCGGAACGGATCAGCCCGTCCGCGAACGTCCCCGACGTCCCGAACGTGGCCGCCGACAGCACGGCCAGCCCCAGCCCCGCGCCCGCCCCTGGCCGCTTGCCCGTGACCGCCACCGTCGTCTCCTGCCCAATCTCCACCAGCACTGTCGCCACCCAGCCCGAAGCGACGCTAGCCAGATCCCCTGTCAGGAGTCAAGGCCATATTCACTCATGACAAGCCCCGGGGACCGCGCAACGCGGCCGATTGAGGAACGTCAGGCATAACAGGACAGGGGCTGGCCCCCGTTGAACGTCACCATGTCCTTCAGCGCCGCCAGCAGGTCCACCCCGTCCCGGGCCCCGAGATCGGCGTAGGCCCGGTGCAGGTTGCCCACGATGCGCTCGCGGTCCAGCCAGCCGTCGTACTGGCCCAGGCCGGTCTGCCGGGCCAGGTCCAGCGGGGCCAGCCCGGCCTCGATGCCCTGGCGCGCGGTGTCCAGCACGAACTCCAGGTACCCGACCACGGTGGTGATCAGCTCGTGGTCGCAGGGGGCGCCGTGCCCGGGCACGATGACCCGGGCCGGGATCGGGGCCACCACCGAGGTGAGCACGTCGATGGCGCCGCGCACCGAGCCCATGAGCAGGAACGGCGTGCCCCCGTTGAACAGCAGGTCGCCGCAGAACAGCACCTCCTGCTCGGGCAGCCAGACCAGGCTGTCGTTGGAGGTGTGCGCGGCCTGCCCGACGTAGCTGACCTCGACCGGCCGGTCGCCGGACCAGAGCCGGACCCGGTCGGTGAACGTGAGCGTGGGCGGCGCCACCTTCACCTCGCCCCAGTCGACCGGCTCCCACACCCCGGTGTTGCCGGGGAAGCCGTAGGCCAGCATCTCGGCCCGGCAGTTCTCCTGAGCCACGATGGTGGCCGGGGAGAACACGAAGTTCCCGTAGGTGTGGTCACCGTGGTGGTGGGTGTTGACCAGGGTCGTCACCGGGGCCGGGGTGACGGACGCGATACGGTCCCGGTACGCACGGGTCCGACGTTCGGTAGAGCAGGCGTCCACGCTGATCACCGACTCGTCGCCGACCACGAAGCCGGTGTTGTTGATGTACCAGGTCCCATCGGGCTGGATGTAGGCGAAGACCCGGTCCGCGACTTCGATCAGCTCCGGCGGCCCCAGCTCGGGGTGCTCATGACGACTGGCGCTCATAAATGCAGCCTCTCAGACTGGCGCCGGAACCCAGAGCCCCGTCTCCGGGGGAGTGCGGTGCCAGAGCGCGAACAGGTCCTCACCCGGCCCGGCCGTGCCCCAGCGGTCCGCGTACTCAGGCGAGGCGGGCCAGACCCGGGGCATCCAGGCGTCCTCGTCGGCGATCCGCTCCAGCGCGGTGGTGTACTCGACCACGAAGTCGTCCGGCCCGGCGAAGTAGGAGTACACGTTGTCGCCGGAGCTGTGCCGCCCCGGCCCCCAGAGCGGGGCGTGGCCGTGCCGCACCATCCGCCCGGTGCCCCGCATGTATTCGTCGATATCCCTCATTTCGAAGGACACGTGGTTGAGTCCGGCCACCGGCCCGGCTGCGATGGCCAGGCTGTGATGGTCGGCCGAGCAGCGCAGAAACGCCATCCGATCCTCCAGCCAGTCCGACAGCCGCAATCCGAAATACCGCTCGTAGAACGCCACCAGCCCCGGCGCGTCGGGTGAGTTGACCACGATGTGGCTCAGCTTGCGGGGCACCGACTCGCCCGGCTCGATCTCCCGGAACGGCTTGGCCGCCACCTCGGCCGAGACCTCGACCAGGCGCCCGTCCAGGTCGAAGAACCGGAATCCGTAGCCACCGCCCGGCCCGCCCAGTCCGCCCCGCCCGCCTGGTTCGGCCGCGATGCGCACCCCGTCCGTGCCCAGCCGCGCGGCCAGGCCGTCCACCGCGGCCCGGTCCGGGGCACCGAACGCGACCAGGTCGGTGCGGCGCTCACTGGCCCGGCGGACCCGGACCACGAACGGTTCCGGGCTGCCCACCGCGCCCAGGTAGACCACGTCGCCGTCCCGGGCCACCTCGTACAGGCCCCAGATGCCCTGGTAGAAGGCGACCGTGGCCGCGAGGTCGTCGGTGGCCAGGGCCACGTAGCGGACGTGGGTGATGGGGGAGCGCCGGGCCACCTCGGAGGCGGGGACGGCCGCGGGCGCGATCGCGGGTGGCAGCGGCGGCCCGGGCCGGGGCGGCGGCGGGACGGCGGCGTCCAGCGCCGCCGGGTCGAACGAGGTCGCGGTCACGGGAAACTCCACTCTGTTCAGAAAGCAAAAACACCCAAGTCACAAAAATCACATTCGACACGGAAACACCATCGGCATCAAGCGGGCTGGTTCAGGACCGCTTCCACCTGGTGGCTCTGTTCCACCAGGTGGTCACGCATGCCCTGGATCGCCAGCTCGTAGTTGCCGGCGTTGATGCTCATCTCGGCCTGGAGGATGCCGTGTGACACGTCCTGCACCAGGCGCGCCCGGGGGAACCGGCGCTGCTCGAAGGCCCGCAGCCGGTCGTCCAGGGATCCGCCCGCGTCCAGGCAGTCGGCCAGGACCATGCCGTCTTCCAGGGCCATGCCCGCCCCCTGGGTCAGGTGCGGGGCGCAGGCGTGCGCGGCGTCGCCCAGGATGCCGACCCGGCCCGAGAACCAGGGCAGCGGCAGCAGCACGTCCGAGATCGGGCTGTACACGATGTCGTCGCCCGGCTTGAGGGCGTCCCGTACCTCGCCGGGCAGCGCGCCGAACGGTGCCAGCCGGTCCCGCAGGATCGAGACGAAGTCCTCGGGACGGTGACTGACCCCATGCGGGTCGGGGGTGACCACGAACATGTACATGGTGCCGGCGCTGAGCGGGATGTAGCCGACCTTGACCCCGAGCGCCTGGTAGACCCGCACCCCGTCCACGTAGTCCGGCCGCGGCAGCGTCACCCGGAACACCCCGAACCCCGAGTAGACCGCGTCGTGCTCGGGTCCGAACACCGTCCGGCGGGTGGCGGACTTGATCCCGTCGAACGCGGCCACCAGGTCGTAGTTCTCCTGCCGGCCGTCGGTGAACCGCACGTCCACCGCCCGCCCGGTGTCGGTGAACCGCTCGACGGTCGTGCCGTAGCTGATCTTCACGTCGTGCTGCTCGGCCCCGCCGATCAGGATCTTGTGCAGGTTGAGCCGGGACAGCGCGGTGTTGGCGGGCACGTCGCCGCCCATGATGCTGGGCACGTGCACGATCAGCTCGCCGTCGGCGGCGAGGAAGTCGGTGTGGCCGTACTGGCAGCCAGCCGCGACGATCTGGTCCAGCACCCCCATGGAGCGCAGCGCCCGCAGGCTGTTGGCGGGCTGGTTGATGCCGACCCCGTACACCGACAGCTCCGGCTTGATCTCCACCACGTCCACGGCGAAGCCGCGCTGCCGCAGTGAGATCGCCGCCCCGAGCCCGCCGATCCCCGCGCCCACGACCAGAATCTTCATGACCGGCCTCCTTGCCACTGACTGGACGGTAAGCCGCGCCGCCCGCGGTGGACAGGCCTAATTGCCGATGTCCGTCATCGACGCGGTCGATAACTGCCTGTCGGGCTGGCCCCGCCGGCTGGCATGATCACGTCATGGACGTGTCCGACACCGTGCGGCGCATGGACCTGAACCTGGTCGTGCCGCTGAACGCCCTGCTCGAGCACAGGCACGTGACCCGGGCCGCCGAGGCGGTCGGCATCGGCCAGTCGGCCATGAGCGCGGCCCTGGCCCGGCTGCGGCGGCTGTTCGGCGACCCGCTGCTGGTCCGCAGCGGCCGGGTGCACGAGCTGACCCCCCTGGGCCAGTCGCTGGTCGAGCCGGTGCGCGCCGTGCTGACCAGCCTGGAGCAGCTGCTGGCGACCAGCCCGCACTTCGACCCGGCCACCGATCAGCGCACGTTCACCGTGGTGGCCAGCGACTACGTGACCTTGATCCTGCTCCGCCCGCTGCTGGAACGGCTGTACGCCGAGGCGCCCAACGTCGCGGTCAACGTGATTCCGGTGTCGGCCGCGATGGAGGTGTCGCTGGAGCGGGCCCAGGTCGATCTGGTCATCGCGCCGCGCGAGATCGCGTCGGCCGGCATGCGGCAGATGCCGCAGCGGGTCCTGTACACCGACCGCTACGTCGCCGCGGTGTGGAATCAGCACCGCGAGGTCGGCGACACCCTGACCCGGGACCAGCTGACCCAGCTCCGCTACGTGAAGTACAACGCCACCTCCGGCGGCGCCGCCTTCGTCGACATCCAGCTGGCTCAGCTCGGCATCGAGCCGCACGTGGCCCTGTCCACCCTCAGCTTCACCCTGGTGCCGTGGCTGCTGCCCGGCACCTCGCTGTTCGCGTTCGTGCACGAGCGGCTGGTCAGCAGCACCCCGGTCCGCCGCGAGCTGCGGGTGCTGGAGCCGCCGGTGCCGCTGCAGCCGATCGCCGAGACCATGTTCTGGCACCCGGTGTTCCACAACGACCCCGCCCACCACTGGCTGCGCGAGTGCGTGACCACCCTGGCCGCCAACCTCTGAATATCGCCGGCCCCCGGCCATCAACGTCATCGATGGCGGCCATCCAGGGGAGGCCATTCCCCGCCGGCCGGGCCCTGCCTAGGATCTGATCATGGTTGCCACTCCCTACGCGCTGGGCCGGTTCCGCACCCACACGGACTTCGGCCCGCGCGCCGACGAGTTCACTGGCGTGGTCGTGGGCGACGACGTGGCCCCGCTGGCCGCCCTGCTCCCGGCCGCCCCGGACCTGGACGCGCTGCTGGACGACTGGCCGGCCAACGCCAAGCTGCTCGGTGACATGGTCGACGAGACCCGGGGCGGGCAGCGCTGGGCCGACCTGACCCGCCCGGTCAGCGACTTCACAAGGCTGGCCCCGCTGCGGCCCGGGCAGATCTTCCAGAGCGGCGCCAACTACTTCACGCACGTGGTGCAGCTGATGGTGGCGTCCGCGGCCGAGAAGGGCGACGAGGATCCCGAGGCCACCCGCCGCCAGGCCACCGCGCTGATGGAGGAACGGGCCGCCCACGGCACCCCGTACGTGTTCATCGGCCTGGCCTCGGCCATCTGCGGCCCGGACGACAACGTGGTGCTGCCCGACATCGGCACCCAGCACGACTGGGAGCTGGAGCTGGGGGTGGTCATCGGCCGCGAGGCCTACCGCGTCAGCACCGAGGACGCCCTGAGCCACGTGGCCGGTTACGTGATCGCCAACGACCTGACCACCCGCGACCGGGTGTTCCGGCCTGACATGCCCGGGCTGGGCACCGACTGGCTGGCGGGCAAGAACGCCCCCACGTTCCTGCCCCTGGGCCCGTGGCTGGTGCCGGCGGCGTTCGTGCCCGACCCGGCCAGCCTGCGGGTCACGCTCAAGCTCAACGGCGAGACCATGCAGGACGAGACCACCGCCGGCATGATCTTCGGCGTGCCCGAGCTGATCGCGCACGTGTCGGCCATCACTCCGCTGCGCCCCGGTGACCTGCTGCTGACCGGCTCGCCCGCGGGCAACGGCGCCCATTACGGCCGCTACCTGCAACCCGGCGACGTCATGGAGGCCACCATCACCGGGGGCAGCGTCGATCTGGGCACCCAGCGCAACCGGTGCGTGCAGCCGTGACCCCGGTCATCGATGTGCACGCTCACCTCGACGTCCCCGCCGTCGCCGGTCTGGTCGAAGGCCAGCCCGGCCTGGCCGCCGAGCAGGCCGAGCAGTTCGCCACCTTCGGCCCGGAGTCGATCAAGCAGAACATCGAGCTCATGCAGACCGACTACCGCCCGCTCCTGGATGACCTGGACGTGCGGCTGGATGCTATGAACACCGCGCGAGTCGACATCCACGCACTCAGCGTGGTGCCGACCCTGTACCACTACTGGGCCGAGGCGCTGCTGGCCAACGACATCGTGGCCGCCGCCAACGAGCACATCGCGGCCACCGTGGCCCAGCGGCCGGACCGCCTGGCCGGCCGGGCCACGGTGGCTCTCCAGCACCCGGATCTGGCCGCCGACCAGCTGCGGATGGCCCACTCCCAGCTCGGCCTGCGTGGGGTCGAGATCTCCACCTCGGTGGCTGGCAAGGACCTGTCCGATCCTGGCCTGGACCCGTTCTGGGCCGCCGCCGAGCAGCTGGGCTCGTTCGTGTTCATCCACCCGTGGGGCTGCAGCCTGGGCCCCCGGCTGGCCCTGGCTTACCTGGGCAACATCGTCGGCCAGCCCGCCGAGACCACCGTGGCCCTGCATCATCTGGTGTTCGGCGGCGTCCTGGACCGGTTCCCGGCCCTGCGCATCTGCGCCGCCCACGGCGGTGGCTACTTCCCGCACTACCTGGCCCGCGCCGACCACGCCTACGAGGTCCGCCCGGAATCCCGCACCATGGCCCGCCGCCCCAGCGACTACCTCGACACCCTCTACTTCGACTCCCTCGTCTACACCGACGACACTCTGTCCCGCCTCCTGTCCGTAGCCGGCCCGGACCACGTCCTCCTCGGCACCGACTATCCCTTCGACATGGGCGTCCCCGACCCCGTCGACCGCGTCGACTCCCTCGGCCTTCCGGCCCCCGACCGCGACGCCATCGTCGGCGCCACCGCCGCCCGCCTCCTCAACCTCTGACCCGCGCCGGGTCCAGCCGGCGTACAGTCAGGGCCGTGCGCGAGATACCGGTTGAGCAGGTGCCCGAGGACGTCGCCGAAGCGGCCCGGGCCGCGGCCCGTGGCGAGATCGTCTTCCTCACCGAAGACGGCGAGCGCGTGGCCGCCATCGTCCCGCACGGGTACGCGGTCGAACTGGAGGACCTCGCCCCGGATGAGGTGCTGGCCCTCCTGGACGAAATGGCCGCCGACCAGCCGGAGGCTTAGCCCCGCGCCTGCAACGCTTCCCCAGTCCTAATCCAGCCGGAGCACCGACTCCTCGATCTCGGCCTGCCGGGCCTGGGCGAACGACCGCTCGGTCCCGATGACCTGGAAGCCCGCCTTCTCCAGCACCCGCATCGACCCGGCGTTGTCGCTGGCCGCCCGCGCGTACAGCGGCCGGTCCGTCACCTCCCCGAGCAGCAGGGCCAGCGCCCGGCTGGCCACTCCCTGCCCCCACACGGCCCGGTCCACCACGTAGGTCACCTCGCGCCCACCCACGTCCTCGCCCG
>DATDIH010000438.1:0-2755 GCA_036521155.1 Streptosporangiaceae bacterium | reverse complement strand
CGGCCTCGGCCTGCGGGCTGGCCACGGTGACGTCTTTCGCGGTCACCGGGCTGTCGGTGGCCACGTCCCAGGTGACCTTGCCGTACGCCTGCACGAAGTACGGGTACCCGTCGGCCGCCTGGTAGAGCGCGTTGAGCGCGTCCGGCTCGAAGTCGGCCCCCTCGCGCTGGGCGGGAGCGAGCAGCGCCTGGTCGGCGGCGGCCCGGTCCAGCCGGTCGATCGACACGTACCGGAACAGCCGCTCCGAGTAGCTCTTGCTGGCCGACAGCACCGACGGCAGATGCGGCAGCCCGGCCCCGACCACGATCAGGGGCCCGCCGGTCTGGGACAGCTCATGGGTGGCGGCGCAGAGCGCGGATACGTCGGGCGCGGGCACGTCCTGCATCTCGTCGATGAACAGCGCGATGCCCACGCTGAGGTCGCCGGCCACCGAGGCGGCGTCGGTGAACAGCTCCATCAGGTCGATCTCCATGTCCCCGGAGTCGGCCCGGCCCCGGACCGCGGGCACGTCGATGCCCAGGTGCGGGGTGAAGGTGCCCTTCGGCGCCTTAGGGTCGCGGGCCGCGAACGCCTTGAGGACGCCGAGGAACTGCTCAATCCGGTCGGGGGCGCGATGGCGGGGGGCGAGCTCGCGGACCGCCATGTGCAGCGCGCCCGCGACCGGACGGCGGATCGACTGCTCAGGGCGGGCCTCGATCTTCCCGGTGCCCCACAGCCGTTGCAGGGCCATCGAGCGGAAGGAGTTAAGCAGAACGGTCTTGCCCACGCCGCGCAGCCCGGTAAGCACGATGCTGCGTTCCGGGCGCCCGCGGGCGATCCGCTCCAGCACGACCTCGAACTGGCTGAGTTCCCGGTCCCGGCCGGCCAGCTCAGGCGGGCGCTGGCCGGCGCCTGGCGCGTAGGGATTACGAACAGGGTCCACGGCCTAGGAGCTTATGGGCGGATCTAGCTGGATCCCTAGATTGATGTAGAAAGCGCTGCCGGCGTGTCGCGGATGGTCTGCTATCCCAGGATTGGGGTGCATTATGCGTCGCCGGCGGCGCACGATCCACCCCGATCATGGCCGAAGGCCGCGGCCGGAAATGAGGCCGGGGCGCGGCGCCTCTCCCCTGGCACCACGCCCCGGCCGGCCCGTGTGAGTGTGGCGAGCCGTAGTGGCGTTAGTGGAGCAGGCGCAGTGTGTTGACCGCGTCGTCCACGTAGTACAGGCCGGAGCCGTGCGGAGCGACGGCCAAGCCGAACAGTGCACCGGCACCCTTCGGGCTACCGGACTTGTCGAGGAAGCGGTGGGCGATCTGCATGCCCGCCGGGGTGGTCTCGACGAGCCTGCCGTCACCGCCGTTGACGGTAAGGATGTTCCCGTTCGGGGCCACGGTGAGCCCCAGCGGCGTGTTCAGCGCGCCGCCCGAGGTGACCGGGAACCCGGTTCCGGCGCTGGTGTGCCGGAACGGGGCGCCGGGGATCGCGGTGATCCCGTTACCCAGGCTGTCCGCGACGAACAGGGTGCCGTGGGAGTTCAGGCCCACGCCGGTGGGCCCGACGACCAGGGCGGCCGGGTCGGTGCGCTGCCCGAATCCGGACCCGATCGTCGTCGTTCGCAGCAGACGCGGGGCGTGATGGCGACACAGGGCCAGGGTCAGCCTGAGCACGGTGCCCTTGTTCACCACTGCGCCGTTCGCCGCCACGGTCCCGTTGAGGACGTTCGTGACGAACAACTGGGCGAAGTGGTGGTTGCTGATCGCGGTCATGTCCCACGGGCCGTTGATGCCATAGCCGGACAGGGTTTCCCGGACGTGACCCCAGCGGTCCAGCACCAGCAGGCAGCCGGCCTTGGCCGTGGCGGCCATGCCGTTCGTGGTGGGCAGGCTGCCGACCACGACCCAGCCGCCGTGCAGGATGCTGAGCGCGGTGGTCAGGCCAATGCCGCCGGGGCAGGCGCCAGGCAGGTGCTTGGCCCTGATCCGGGCGAAGGTGCTCACTGAACCGCCTGGCGACACCTGGACGATCGTGGTCCCGGTGCCCTGGAGGTTCTTCTTGTTGTTGAAGTTGCTAATCAATACGTTGCCGCGGTGCAGGACACCCTGACTACGGCTGACCACCGCCACGCCGTACGGGTTGACGTCGCCGTTGCCCGGCACCGTGGACGCGATGGTAGAGATCTTGTGAAAGTGGCTGATGAAGGATTGCTGTCCCTGTGCCTGGCCGGCCGTTCGCGCCTGCGCCCCCGCGGTCGGCGCGAGGGCCAGGCCTGCCGCCGCGACAGTCGCCAGTGAGGCGGCTGACGCGAGGGCCACACGATGGATGAAAGACATTCCCCGCTTCCCCTTTCCACCTGGATGCCAGGGCCCCTCGGTGGGCGCCCAGGCACGGCCCGAGGGCGGGGAGGAAAGCGCGCCATACAGCCAGCACTGACCAGCCGGCGGGTGTGTGGCCGACTGGCATCATGCAGCGAACGCCCCGCTCTGCGCGCCGCACCCCTTCTCACGGGAATGGCGCGCGGGGGGTTCAGGTGGCGGCCAAGATTGTTTCAGCAATTTTGCAGGAAGTGATTTCCTGGGCCACGCATTGGGTCGGCTTTGCGTCCTGTTTACCGGCTGGGCCCGTGCCCGGGCTGATTCAGGCGGGCGAGGTAGGCGTTGTAGGCGTCCAGATGCTCGTCGTCGTCGATGGTGCCGCCCGCCCCCGCCACGGCCGGGGTGGGCTCGGCCGCCGCCGGCTCGGCCCGCGCACCGGGCGGCGCGGCCGCCAGGCCTGG
>DATDIH010000437.1:0-7764 GCA_036521155.1 Streptosporangiaceae bacterium | reverse complement strand
CTCCCAGGCGGCCATCGCCAAGCTGGGCGCCCAGCGCGAGGGCGTGCTGCGCCGGGACAAAAAGCGCGAGGACGGAACGTTCCGCGACACCGTGGTGTTCAGCGTGCTAGCCGGCGAATGGCCCAGCGTCCGGGCTGGGCTCCGGGACCGCGTGGGCGACACGGCGGGAGAGCTGACATGAAGATCGCGGTGATCGGGACCGGGCACATCGGCGGGACGCTGGGGGGCAAGTGGCGGGCGGCCGGGCATGACGTGACCTACGGGTCGCGGCGGGGCGGCGACGGCCAGGACGGGCCGGGCGGGGCGCCGCTGCGGCCGATCGGTGCGGCCATCGACGGGGCCGAGGTAGTGGTGCTGGCGGTGCCGGGCGGAGCCGTGGCCGAGGTGCTGGCCGAGCACGGGCAGGCGCTGAACGGCACGGTGGTGGTGGACGCCACCAACCAGATGGGCGCCGACCGCACCGACAACCAGCAAGCGATCACTGCCGCCGCTCCGGACGTGAAGTATGTGCGGGCGTTCAACATCTACGGGTGGGAGAACTTCGCCGACCCGTACCCCGGGACCACGCTGTTCTTCGCGGCCGACCCGGCCGCCCGGGCGGTGACCGAGGAGCTGGTCCGGGCGATCGGGCTGGAGCCCGCCTACGTCGGCGGCACCGAGACCACTGGCACCGTGAACGGCGTGGCGGCGCTGTGGTTCTCGCTGGTGCAGCAGCACGGCGGCCAGCGCCGGCTGGCGCTACGGCTGCTCAGCTGAGGCCCCGCCGCGCAGGTGGCGGGTGATGGCCTCGGCGACGGCGCCGGGGCGTTCGCGGGGCAGGAAGTGGCCGGCGCCGGGGAGTTCGGTGCGGTCGTAGGCGGCGGCGAACATGTCGGCGTTGCCCCGGCTGGCGGCGGCGATCTCGCAGCCGTCGTCCAGGCCGTAGAGGAACGTCACCGGGACCTCGATGCGGGGCCACTGATCCAGCCGGGCCTGGGCCGCGGCGTAGTGGGGGCGGCCGGGCGCGGCCCCGGTGCCGTGCCGGTAGTAGTGCACGACGGCCTCGATGAACTGGGCGGTCTCGGTGCCGCGGAGCACGGCCTGCAGGTCGGCCTCGTCCAGCAGCAGGGACGGGGACCACTCGGCCCAGCAGCGGCGGATGAAGGCGCGCGGGTGCATGGCGAACCGCTCGGCCCCGGCGTCCGTGCACAGCCAGTACCGGTACCAGGCTCGTTCGGCCTCGGTGAACCGCTCGGCCGCGTTCAGGTGGTGCATCGGCCCGTAGGCGGTGGCCATGGTGACCAGGCCGGTCACCCGCTCCGGGGCCAGCACCGCGGCCGCGTGCACGGTGCGCGCGCCCCAGTCGTGGCCGGCCAGCACCACCTGGTCCAGGTCCAGGGCGTCCAGCAGGTCCAGCAGGTCGGTGGCGAGCGCCGCGACCTGAGCTCCGCCCGCGTCGTCCCAGGTCTCCGGGTGGACCCGGCTGCCGCCGTAGCCGCGCAGGTAGGGCCGGATGACACGCAGCCCGGGCGGCAGCTGCGGCACGACCTGCTCCCAGGTGGCCGGGATGTCGGGGAAACCGTGCACCAGCACCACCGGCCGCCCGTTCGGGTCGCCGTCCTCGAGGTACTCCAGCTCGGCGACCGGGGTCTGGATCAGCGGCACCCGCCCACCATAGACAGCAGGGCCCGCCCCACGTGGGGCGGGCCCTGCCGTTGCTGGCTGGCCAGTGCTAGCTGGTCGGGCTACCTGGTCGGGCTACCTGGTCGGGCTAGCTGGTCGGGCTAGCTGGCCAGGTGGCGATCATCGGTGGCCGGCCGCCCAGGCCAGCTCGGGCACGAAGTACGCGCCGTTGATCGTGCCCACGCCGGACGCGAGGTCGTACCCGCGCTTGGCGCTGGCGCCCTTCACCGTGTACAGCTTGCCGTTCTGGGTGAACGAGACGGTGGTGTTGCCGGAGGTGACGTCCACGATGCCCGGGGCGTGCTCCGCCGACAGCTTGTACAGGGCCGGGTTGATCAGGCCCAGTGGGTGACCGGCCACCTGGTCGGCCAGGGCCACCACGCCGGAGAAGATCGGCGTGGCCTCACTGGTGCCGCAGGTCGGGTACCAGCCCGCGGGGATGCCGCCGTAGCTGTTGTAGGTGTCAACGGCGCCGTTACAGGCCCCGCTCATGGAGATGTCCGGCAGGCCGCGGCTGTTGCCGACGATGTTCTTCACGCCGTCCTGGTACCAGGGCCGGGAGAAGAAGATGGACTTGCCGCCGTTGCCAGCCAGCGGGTTGGGGCCCGCGTCGCCGAAGATGTACTCCTGGGTGGCCTTGTTGTAGGTGTCGTTCCACACCGTGTCCGGCGAGGTCTTCTGGCCGGCCGCGTTCAGGTGCAGCTGGGTGCCGCCGACCGCAGTGACCAGCGGGTCGCTCGGCGGCCAGCCGACCACCGGGTGCAGGTAGTAGGTCGTCTCGTCCAGCCCGACGTCGGCCGCGCCCGAGTCGCCGGTGGCGGCGGTCACGGTGACGTGATGGGCGGCCGCGTTCTCGAACGCGGACCGGAGCGACTCCAGCGTGGCCTTGTTCGGGAACGTCTGCTCGGTGGCCCCGAAGCTCTGGCTGATCACACTGCCGAGGTGGTGGTTGACCACGTAGTTCTCGGCCTTGACGATCTGCGGGAAGCCGGTCACGCCTTCGGTCTCGGACACCGGGGTCTCGACCAGCAGGATGTTGGCCCCGGGCGCCATCGTGTGCGCGTACTGGACGTCCAGGGTGGTCTCGCCCGCCCAGCCGACCATGTCGGAGTTGGTCGGGTCGTAGGCCGGCACCTTGCCCGCGGGCTGAATGACCTTGAGCGACGGCGGCGCGGGCAGGCCGAAGGTCTTGTCGAAGACGGCCAGGTCGTGCTGGATGGTCGGGGAGCCGAACGAGTCCACGATCACGATCGTCTGACCCTTGCCGGTGACGCCGTGCTTGAACAGCGGGGCCAGGTTGTACGCGGTCTGGATCTGGCCGGGCTCGTAGCAGGCGATCTGGTAGGCGGTCTCACACTCAGCCGTGGTCGGCGGCTGGCTGGTGGCGTGCCGGGCGTGCAGGATGCCGGACTTCCACCCCCCGCTGGCCTGGCCGGTGTGGCTGGCCGACGGTCCGGCGCTGGACGCCGTACTGGCCGAGACCGCGGTCGCGGCCGTCACCACGGTCGCGGCGGTCAGCGTGAACGCTCCCGCCACCACCGCGGCTCTTCGTGCCATGGACATGGCTTCTCCCCACCCGAGTAAAAGGCCCAAATATATGCTGAACTGCGCGGAAGCACCCTAGCACTCAGCGTCGAACATCGATCAAGACGTCAAGGGCTGCTATGTGTGCATTTGCCGGTGACGAAACGTGACTGCTACCAGAAGCGTCCCGCGGCCGCGAGCTCGGGCACGAAGTACCGCGCGTCGATCGTGCCGATGCCCGAGGCCAGGTCGTAGCCGGGCCGGGCGCTGAAGCCGGGCACGGTGTGCACCCGGCCACCCTGGGAGAACGAGACCGTGTTGTTGCCGGAGGTGACGTCCACGATGCCGTGGGCGCGCGCGGCGGCCAGCTGATACAGCATCGGGTTGATCAGGCCCAGGGCGTGCCCGGCTAGCTGGTCGGCCAGGGCCACCACCCCGGCGAACTCCGGCGTGGCCTCGCTGGTGCCGCAGGTCGGATACCAGCCCGCGGGCTGGCCGGCGAAGCTGTTGTAGGTGTCGACGGCCCCGTTGCAGGCCGCGCTCATCGAGATGTCCGGCACGCCGCGGCTGTTGCCGACCACGTTGGCGATGTCCTCCTGGTAGGTCGGGCGGGAGAAGTAGATGGACTTGCCGCCCCCACTGGCCAGCGGGTTGGGGCCCGCGCTGCCGAACAGGTACTCGTTGACGGCCCGGTTGTAGGTGTCGTTCCATACGTTGTCCGGCGCGGTGTGCTGACCGGCCGCGTTCAGGTGCAGCTGGGTGCCGCCGACCGCGGTGACCAGCGGGTCGCTCGGCGGCCAGGACGTCGTCGGGTGCAGGTAGTAGGTCGACCCGTCCAGGCCGACGTCGGCCGCGCCCGCATCACCCGAGGCGGCCAGCACGGTCACGTGGTGCGCCGCAGCGTTCTGGTAGGCCGAGCGCAGCGAGTCCAGGGTGGCCTTGCTGGGGAAGGTCTGCTCGGTGGCGCCGAAGCTCTGGCTGATCACGTCGGCCAGGTTGTGGTTGACCACATAGTTCTCGGCCTGGACGATCTGCGGGAAGCCCTGCACGCCCTCGGTCTCCGACACCGGGGTCTCGACCAGCAGGATGTTGGCCTGGGGGGCGACTGCGTGGGCGTACTGGACGTCCAGCGTGGTCTCGCCGGCCCAGCCGACCATGTCGGAGTTGGCCGGGTCGTAGGCCGGCACCTTGCCCGCGGGCGTGATGACGTTCAGGGACGGCGGGGCCGGGATGCTGAAGGTGCGGTCGAACACCGCCAGGTCATGCCGGATCGTGGGTGAGCCGAACGGGTCGACGATGGCGATCGTGGTCCCCCGGCCGGTGACACCGCCCTGGTACAGCGCGGGCAGGTCGTAGGCGGTCTGCAGCTGCCCGGGCTGGTAGCAGGCCAGCTGGTAGTTCTTCTCGCAGAACGCGGTGGTGGGCGGGGCGCTGCGGTGATGCCCGGCGTAGACCACGCCCGTGACCACGCTGGCAGGCCGCGGCGCCGCGGTGGTCGCGGCGGAGGCCGCCGGGCCCGCGGACCCGGCCGGCCCGCCGACAGCGGCCACGGCCGCAACCGCGGTCAGCGCGCCCGCCCCCACGGCCGCACTGACGGTACGCACGAGACGCATCTGTTCCCCCCACGAAGAAGCGCTCAGCTCAGGCGGGATGCCGGAGCGACACGGACTACGGAGGGTAGTGGAATGGATGCGCATTGGCTACGGGCCGGACCGGCGGACGAGATCACGATCTGGCTACCGGCAAAGGGATCATGTCGCGTCGGATGAGCAGTCCGGCGTAGCGACCTTCGATATATAAAAACGTACCTTCTACCCGGCAAAACGATGATTAAACAGGCAACTCTGGATGCGCCGAGCCAAAGTTGCTAACCACGGGCCAGATTGCGGCCGGAATAATGGCTTGCAGGCCCGGACAATGGGCCGGACCCGAAAAAAACGAAAGGCCGGACACAGTCCGGCCTCGTTGGGCGCGCGGCGAGCCCCGGCGCGCCGTCGGGCGCCGGGGCCTCGCCGCACACAGCTACCAATAATGCCTGCGACCACCGACCGCGTGGCCAACCGCACCCAGTAGCAGGAGGATCAGGCCGATCACCAGAATGATGATGCCGATCGTCCAGAGGATCGCGATCTTCAGCAGAAAGCCGACTATCAGGATGATGATTCCGAGAATGATCATTACTACTCCTGTCGCCTCAGGCACTCTTACGGGGGAGCCGATTGCGTGCCAGAGGGCGTGTTCCCGGTGAAATCGAAGAGAAACGCGAGAGCAGGCATCGACTTTGCTGAAGGCCGCGGGAGGCTGGGCGGCAGATGACGGCTTCTTCCAGTATGCGCTGGTGTCGCGAGGATGCAAATCGGCCGAAAACGCCGGTGGAGAAACCTCAGGACGGCGGGGACGGCGGGGACGGCTTGGTGGCGCTGGCCACCACCTCGGCGCAGAGGGCCGAGACCTTGCGCCGTTCGGACCGGGCCTGCGCCCGTAGCTGCTCGAACGCGGCCCGGGGGGTGATTCCGTGCCGTCCGACCAGCACGCCCTTGGCCTGCTCGATGATCTGCCGTGAATCCAGCGCGCCCTGCAGCTGGGTCGCCAGGGCGGATTTCTCCTGGCTCTGCATCATGCTGGCGATCAGCAGCGCGGCCAGGTCGGTGAAGGCCAGCAGGGCCAGCTCCCCCTCCGGGGACCAGGGGCGGGACTTCGCGGACACCACAGTGACCACGCCGACCGCGTCCTGGTTGTAGGGCAGCGGGCTGGCCAGCACCGCCCGCACCTGCCGGGACACGGCGGCGTCGCTGAACTTCGGCCACCGTTGGTCACTGGCCAGGTCCTCGACCCCGACCAGCTGCTTGTCCTCGTAGGCGGCGATGCACGGGCCTTCGGAGTGCTCGATCTGGAGATCTTCCAGGTGAGCGAGGCGATCATCGGATGCGGCCACGCTGCGCAGTTGCTGCTCGTCGTCGGTCAGCATCAGGCCGGCCCCGTCCACGTCGAACATCGTGTGCGTGGTCTGCACGATCTCGTGCATGGCGTCCTCGACGCGCATCTCGCCGAAGCGGAACCGGCCCAGCTCCTCCAGCGCGGCCCGGACATCGTGGAGGGAAACGTTCACGGCTCGACTCTAGCCAGGATTTTTCCTGATTCCGGCCATCCGGGCAGGTCCAGCCGATTCAATACTTCTCACTCATCCCGCTCTGTTTCACACAGGAGTCGTCATGCGTAGTGCGCCGACCCGCACGGCCACGTTCGCTCTGGCGGCGCTGCTGGTCCCGCTGGCGGTGGTACCGCTCGCGGCCTGCGGTTCGCCACATCATCAGATTTCGACCTCGGCCGGGGCGCCGCGGCAGCCGGCTCCGTCGGTGACCAGGGGTACCAGTGCGGCCAGGGCCGCGCCGGTCCCGGTGCAGCCGTCCGGGACCGCGGCCGGCGGCGCGGCCATTGCCGCCGGGCCGGGCTCAACGGCTGTCGCCGGTGGCTCGGGGGCTGGTGGCTCTGGGACTGGTGGCTCGGGCGGGGCGTCCGGGATCAGCGGGAGCGCGGCGGCACTGGCGCCGGGGCACGCCGGGTCGGTGACCGTGGCTGACCTCCGGCCGGTGCGGGCCAACGGCACCGCTACCGCCCCGGTGACCTGCGAAGCGGCCGGCTCGACCTACGTGGCGCTGATCAGTAGGGCGGCCGCGGGCGGCCTGGTCCACTCGTTCACCGTGCGGGTGACCGGGTACCGCGGGGCCGGCCAGTACCGCGGCAGGCTCAACGCCACCGTCACCGGCGCGCACGGCACGGTGGCCTCCCTGACCGGAGCTTCGGCGGTGACGGTGGCCCTGACCAAGAGCGGCGGCACGTTCCGGGTCAACGTCACCGGGTCCGGCGACCACACCCTCGACACCACCGTGAAGTGGGTGTGCCCGCTGGATTCCTAGCTGTTGCTTCTTGGCTGTTCCTTCTTTAGCTGTTGCGCGGCTCGGCGGGCTGCGGGCGCAGGCTCGGCAGCAGGGCCTTCAGCTCGTCCCACGGGAACGGCGGTGGTGGTTCCGGCTCGACCTGGCCCGCGACCGCGTCGGGGACGGCCGAGCGGCGGGCCGGGGCTGGGGGCAGCCGGCTCGGGTCGAGCAGCAGGGTCACGCCCCATTCCCGCAGCGTGCCGACGCTACGCACGAACACCGGGTGGGCGGCCAGCGCGGCGTTCGGCCACGGCACCGCGATGATGGGCAGGCCGAGCCCGACCGACTCGTTGAGCAGCCCCAGGGCCAGCGTGTCGCTGATGCCCTGGGCCCACTTGTTCACCGTGTTGAAGGTGGCTGGGGCCACCACCAGCGCATCCGGTGACGGCAGGACATCCGGCTCATCCGGGCGCTTGTACCGGGAGCGGACCGGGTGGCCGGTCAGCCCGGACAGGTTCCCGGCGTCCAGAAACTTGATGCCGTCCGGCGTGGCGATGATGCAGACGTCCCACCCCTGGACCTGCGCGTCGCGCACGAACGCGGGCAGCTGGCCGGCTGGGTACGCACCGCACGCGACAACATAGAGGACAGGGCGCGTATCCGCGGGCACGGCAGTCCTTCCGCTCCGGTCTTGGGTGGC
>DATDIH010000436.1:0-8842 GCA_036521155.1 Streptosporangiaceae bacterium | reverse complement strand
CACGACCCCGGCCGCCCGCGCGATCTCGTCCAGGCTGGCGTCCGGGTCGCGCCCCAGTTCCTCCCGCGCCGCCGCCAGCAACCGGACCCGGTTGGACCGCGCATGACTCCGCCGCGGCTGCCCCGCGGCCGCGCGCTCAGTCGTCATCGGTAGCTCCCCGCCGTCCGGCTTCTCGCCACCGTAGCGCCCCGACCGCCCCCGCAGGCCGCCCCGCCGCGGCTGTCAACCGGGGCAATGTGGACATTGCCCCGGTACGCAAGGCGGCCCGCTGGCCCCCCGCCAGGCCCCGCCCGCTGAGCTCGAAACTCCTGACTCCCTGACCTCCTTATTTGCACATCAATGTGCAGATAAGTATATTTGCACATGGATGTGCAAGTTCTCTGTCGGGAGGTTCCGATGCTTTTCCTTCACGCTGACTTCTGGCCACTGTTCTGGGGCGTCATCGGCGGCGGTGCCGGGCTGACCGGGCTGCTGTCCCTGTTCGCCGCCAGCACGAGCCAGGGCCACCGCCGGCAGGCTCCGGTGCCCGCCGAGGTGACCCCGCGCCGTCACGACCAGGCCGCCGCGCCCGCCCGCGCCGCCTGACCCAGGCGTCGCCGGGTACGGCCGGCCAGCACCCCTTCGATGATGTGCCCGCCGCGGATGGACAGCCGGTCAACAGCACATGGACGGGCAGCTGGCCGCGAGCCCGTCAAAGACTCGTCAATCAGCCGTAGACCACGGCCGGGCACGGTGGCCGCATGGGAACCGCGGGAGCCTTGAGTCCACCCGCTACTGACTCCCCCCGCGCACACCAGCGCAGGTCGGACCGGTGCCGCCGCGGCCGGCGGCCCGGCCTCGCCCCCATGTGGGCCGCCGCGGGGACCGGGGCGGCCGGGGGAGCGGCGGCCAGGCCCACGTCCATGCGCAGGATGCCCTCGTGCAGGGTCCGCAGGCCGGGCCCCGGGTCGATGCCCAGGTCGCCGGCGAGCCGCCGCTGCGTGACGCCGAACGCGGCCAGCGCGTCGGCCTGCCGGCCCGACCGGTACAGGGCCAGCATCAGCAGTTCGGTGAGCCGCTCCCGCAGCGGGTCACCGGCCAGCAGTTCCGGAAGTTCCGCGGCCGCCGCCCCGTGCCCGCCCAGCTCGATGTCCAGGGCCAGCCGCTCCTCCAGGGCGGTCATCCGCAGCTCGGCCAGCCGGTCCCGCTGAGATTCGGCCAGCCGGCCCGGCAGGCCGGCCAGCGCCTCGCCCTGCCACAGGGCCAGCGCCTGCCGCAGCAGCCGTGCCGCCCGAGCCGGGTCGGCGTGGCTGGCCCGGGCCTTGCCGGTCAGCAGCACGAACGTGTCCAGATCGAGGCCGAAACCGCTCTGGGCCAGCCGGTACCCGTCGCCCGCCGACTCGATCAGCCCGTCCGGAAGCCCGCCAGGCAGCCCGGCCCCCGTGGCGCGGCCCAGCACCCGGCGCAGCCGGGACACGTACGTGCGGACCGTGCCCGCCGCCGTCCGGGGCGGGTCCGCCGCCCACAGCCCGTCGATCAGCGCGCCGATCGGCACCTGGCGCCCCTCGGCTAGCAGCAGAGCCGCCAGCACCGACCGCTGCTGCGGCGCGCCCAGCTCCAGCTCGGTCTGGCCGCGCCAGGCCCGGACCGGTCCCAGGAGCGCGAAACGCAGATCCGCCGTCATTTCCGACCTCCCCGTGACACAGGACCCGGACTAGGTCGCGGAACCCCCCGGGTCCGCACGAGTCCCTGATACTGGCGATCCTGGCGGCCGGCCCTTGGCATCGGCATCGGCAAGCTGGCGGATGTTTTAGCGGCGGCAGGGGTTACGGACTGTGGCGCAAACCCGCCCAGACCACCCACCGACGGTTAGGCTCTGCGGTATGTCCCGACCGACCGCGGCGGAGCTCGCCGGGCGCGACCGGGAACTGGCCACCGCCGGGGAGTTGGTCACCGCGCTCGCCGGTGGCCGGGGCGGGCTGGCCTGGATCGGTGGCGAGCCCGGCATCGGCAAATCAGCCCTGGCCGACGCCATCACGGCCCAGGCCGCGGCCGTCGGCTGCCGGGTCTTCCGGGGCAGCGGGGACGAACTGGCCCAGGCCTTCCCGCTCCGGCTGATGGCCGACTGCCTGGGCATCTCCGAACGGTCCGCCGACCCCCGCCAGGTGATGATCGCCCGGCTGCTGCGCGGCGAGGCCAGCGACTCCGGTGCGATCGACGCCGTGCTGGCGGCCAGCGAGCGCATCCTCGAGCTGGTCGACCGGTACTGCGCGGACCGGCCGGTGCTGCTGGCCGCCGAGGACCTGCACTGGGCCGACGAGCCGAGCCTGCTGGTGTGGAACCGGCTGGCCCGGGCCACCGACCAGATCCCGCTGCTGCTGATCGGCACGACCCGGCCCGCGGCGCACCGGCCCACCGTGGCCCGGCTGGGTGATCTGGTCTGCGAGCGGGGTGGCGCCGTGCTGGACCTCGCGCCGCTGAACCCCGGCGATGTGGCCCGGCTGGCCGGGCGGATCGCGCGCGCCCGGCCCGGCCCCGCGCTGCGCGCCGAGCTGGCCCGGGCCGGGGGTAACCCGCTGTACGTCCGCGAACTGGTCGACGCCCTGGTCCGGGACGGGCAGGTCACCCGGGCCGACGGCGTGGCCGAGTTCCACGGCGACTCCGGGGCCACCCCGGGCTCGGTGGCCCTGGCCATCGGCAGCCGGCTGCGCTTCTACACCGAGGAATCAGCCAGCGTGCTCCGGCGGGCCGCGCTCCTCGGCCACGACTTCGACCTCGATGAGCTGGCCGTGGCCACCGGGCAGTCGGTGGCCGAGCTGTCCGGCGTCGTGGAGGAGGCCATCACCGCCGGGGTGGTGGTCACCGCCGGCCAGCGGCTGAAGTTCCGGCACGAGCTGATCCAGCAGGTGCTGGTCGAGCAGATCTCCCCGGTGTCGCGGGCCGGCCTGCACGGGCACATCGCCCGCGAACTGGCCGCCGCCGGGGCCCGGCCGGAGATCGTGGCCCGGCACCTGCTCGCCGTCCCCGACCACAACGAACGCTGGGTGCAGGAGTGGCTGGCCGAAGTGCCCGAGCCCATGCTGTCCGCGGTCCCGCAGGTGTCGGCCGAGCTGATCGACCGGGTACTGTCCTCGGCCGGCCCCGACGACCGGGCCTGGGCGGTGCTCGCCGCGCGCCGGGCCCAGCTGCTGTTCTGGCTGGGCCGCGACGAGCAGGCGGCCGACCTGGCCGCCCAGGTGTCCCGGCGGGCGGCCGACCCGCTGCTGTCCACCCGGATGCGGATCCTGACCCTGCGGTCGGCGGGCCGGATCGGCCGGCTGGAGGACGCGCTGCCGATCGCCCTGGCCCCCATGGACACCCGGATTCCGCCGGCCTACCAGGCTCGGCTGGGCGCCTGGTCGGCGGTGCTGCAGGCCATCATGGGCCGGGCCCGCGAAGCCGGGGCCATGGCCAGGACCGCGCTCCGCCAGTCGCGGCAGGCCGAGGACCCGCTGGCCACCGGTTACGCGCTGCACGCGCTGACCCTGGTCAGCGACGCCCCGGCCGCCCTCGGCCTGATCGACCAGGCCCTGGCCGGGCTGGGCCACGATCCCGAATCAGCCGACCTGCGGCTGCTCCTGCTCAACAACCGGCTCAACTACCTGACCGCCCTGGGCCGCCGGGAGGACGTGGCCAAGTCGCTTCCCCCGGCCCTGGTCCTGGCCGAGCGGGCGGGCACGTTCCGCACGGTGGGGCTGCTGGCCACCGCCGCCGAGGCCTGTTACCTGCAAGGCGCCTGGGATGACGCGCTGGTGCACCTGGCCGGCATCGAGCCGGAGTTCCTCAGCAACTGGTCCAACCTCAACCCGGCCGCGCTGGCCGCGCTCATCGCCCTGCACCGGGGCGACCGGGGAAAGGCCGACGAGTACCTGGCCGCCACCGGGGTGGACGAACCGCCCGCGGGCCCGGGGTCGGCGGCCAACTGGCGGCTGACCGCGGCCTGGGCGCTGCGGGCCGAGTCCGCCGGGGACACCGGCCGGGCCCTGGAGCTGATGGCCACCTGGCTGGACCCGGCGCCCATCCCCGGGCAGGAGACCCGCCACGAACTGCTGCCCCACCTGGTCCGGGTGGCCCTGGACCAGGGAGACCGGGACCTGGCCGCGGCCGCGGTGGCCGCCAGCGAGGCCGACGCGGCCGGCGACCCGCAGCCGGGCAAGCTGGCCTCGGCCCGGTGCTGCCGGGCCCAGCTGGACGACGACGCCGCCGGCCTGCTGGCCGCGGCGGGCAGCTACCTCGAGCACGGCTGGCCGCTGGAGCGGGCCACCGCCCTGGAGGAAGCCGCGGTCCGGCTGGCCGCGGGCGGCGACCTGACTCAGGCCCGCGCCGTGTTCAATGACGTGATCAAGCTGTACTTCGGCCTCGGCGCCAGCTGGGATCTTCGCCGGACCGAGGGCCGCCTGCGCCCGCACGGCATCCGCCGCGGTCCCCGCGCCCTCAGCCGCCGGCCGGTCACCGGCTGGGAGGCCCTCACCCCGTCCGAGACCCGCATCGCCGAGCTGGTCGCTCGCGGTCTGTCCAACCCCGACATCGCTGCCGAGCTCTACGTCTCCCGCCGCACCGTCCAGACCCACGTCTCCAACATCCTGATCAAGCTGGACCTCCGCTCGCGCGTGGAAGTAGCCCGCGAATACGCCAGCCGCGCCGCGTCCGAGAGCGCCTGAGGGCAAGTGGACCCGGCACAATGGGCCGGTGACGGAGACGACGAGGTTCCTCTACGAGCTGGGGCTGCTCAAGCGCTACCCCAGAACCGGGTGGCTGCAGCTGGGGGTACGGACGCCGGAGTCGGTGGCCGATCACTCGTTCCGGGCCAGTGTGGTGGCGACGGTGCTGGCCAGCGCGGAGCGGGCGGATCCGCAGCGGGCGGCGTTCCTGGCCCTGTGGCACGACTCGCAGGAGACCCGGACCACGGACCTGCCGCATCTGGCTCAGCGCTACGTCACCAGCGCCCCGCACGAGCAGATCACCGAAGACCAGGTGCGGCCCCTGCCGCCCGCCCTGGCCCGCCTGGTCCGCGCGGCCGTGCAGGAGTATGAGGCCGGCCAGACGCCGGAAGCGCGCTGCGCCCGCGACGCGGACAAGCTGGAGATGCTGCTCCAGGCCCGCGAGTACGAAGCCCAGGGGCACCGCGACGTGCAGCCCTTCATCGATTCCGCCCTGAGCCGCCTGCAGACGACCACCGGCCGGAAGCTGGCCGAGGAGGCCCTGGCCGAGCCGCCGCTCGGCTGGCTCGGCCACACCGCGCCCCCCGGCCACACCGCGCCCAGGGATTGACCGCGGCAGCACTGCGGCCGTAACGCCGCTCAGAAGCCGCCGAAGTTGTCCCCGCCGCCCCCGCCGAAGTCCCCGCCTCCGCCGAAGTCTCCGCCGCCGAAGTCACCCCCGCCGCCGAAGTCCCCGCCGCCTCCGCCGAAGTCGCCGCCCCCGAAGTCGCCGCCCCCGAAGTTGTCCCCGCCGTTGAAGTCCCCGCCGCCGAAGTCCTGGCCATTGCCCTGGCCGCCGTCCCAGCCGGGCTCACCCCAGCCCCAGCCCGGTCCCCAGCCGTAGCCAAAGCCCGGCCCGGACAGCGCCTCGCCGAGCAGGAAGCCGGTGAACAGGCCGGGGCCCAGGCCGTAGCCACCCCAGTAGGCCGGGGCGAAACCGGAGTTGGCGTAGTAGACCGGCGTGGCCGAGCCGGTCTGCTCGACCCGGCGCATCTCCGGCTCGATGCCCTGCTCGATCTTGTGCAGGTCCATGGCGCACACCGGCACGTCCCGGATGGGGCCGCCCTCGGGCGGGGTCCAGGGCGCGTCGGCCACGGACATGCCGTGCCGCGGGTCGAAGAAACACGACGGCCGCCGTTCGGGCCGCGGCCGCCCGTTGGCCAGCGCTTCGGCCGAAGCCAGCCGGTACTGGGCCTCGGCGATGTTCCGGCTGACCGCCTGCATGTCGGTGGGCTTGCGCGCCGCGTCCAGGGCCGCGGTGCCCCGCTCGTAGGCGGCCAGAGCCGCGGCCTGCTCGGCAGCAGCGTCCGGGTTCCGCTGGATGGCCACGTTGCTGTCCCGGTCGGTGATCTGCTGGTTGAGGGCCAGCAGGTCGTCCTGGGCCGCGGTCTTGGCGTCCTTGAGCTGACGGGCCCGCCGCGCCCGGCGGGGCCGGACGATGAACAGGCCCACCAGCAGGCCCACGATCAGCAGGATGCCGATCACGATCACCACCGGGATCCAGGCGCTGGACGATCCGGATCCGCCGCCCGAGGAGCCTTCCGAGGTGCCTTCCTGCTGCTGGACCTTGGTCACGAACTCGGTCAGGGCCGCGTCCGGAGCGCTGCGATGGTCCTGGACCGCGGTGGTGGCGATCGACGCCGCCCGGCCGTCCGGCAGCAGTCCCTGGTTGTCGGCGCCGAAGTGGTCCAGCCGGACGTCCCAGAACCCCACCGCGAACTGGTCGTGACTGCTCAGGTCGCTGATGATCTGGTCCATGGCCGCGTTGTAGCCGCTCTTGCCGGAGGCCGCGACCACGATGTAGATGGGGTCGCTGCCGATCTGCTGCTCGAGCTTGTCCTGCGCGCTCTGGGACAGCGCCTTCCGCGCGTCAGCGGCCACGCACACGTGATGGGCGTCCAGGCAGTCGCTGAGCGAACTGGCCCTGGCCGTGGCGGCCGCCGAGGCCGTAGTGGCCGCGCTGGCCAGCCCCGTCACCGGCCCCGTGAGCAGCCCGGCGGTCACCAGCGCGGCCGCCATCGCGAGCAATCTCTTCACGGCTTTCCTCCCCGTTCCAGGCCCCCCGCACCCCCAGCGTATCCGCGTGCGCGTGGCTGAAACGATGACCGCGGGCCGGAGGCGTACCATACGGCCGGAGGCGATGACGATGACGTCCGGTTGGCACATTGCCGAGCGCGATCAGCCCCGGTCTGACCCGGCCCGCTACGGGACCAGGTCCGCGCTGCGGGCGGCGCTGGAGGACGTGCCGCGGGACGATGAGTTCAGCCGTCACCTGGCCGCGGCGGCCGCCCTGCTCCGTTCGGAGCTGACCGGCCGCCACGCCCGCGCCTGAGCCGGCCGAGCCCAGGCTGCCGGCCCAGGCTGCTAGTCCAGGCTGGCGAAGAATTCGCGCAGGTCACCAGCCACCAGGTCCGGGTGGGTGGTGTAGGCGAAGTGCCCACCCTGATCGAACTCGGTGTAGCGGACGATGTTGCTGGCCCGCTCCGCGCAGGCCCGGATGGTCCGGTAGTCCTCGGGGAACACCGCGACCGCGGTGGGCACCCGGTTGGGGGCGTCGCGGTAGCCGGCGCCGCTGTGCGCGTCCTCGTAGTAGTGCCGGGCGCTGGAGACGCTGGTCCGGGTGAACCAGTAGATGCTGGTGTGGGTGAGGTAGGTGTCCACGTCCAGGTAGGCGGCGTAGTCGCCCCAGCCCGTCCACAGCTCGGCGTTCCAGGCCAGGGTGCCCGCGGGGGAGTCGGTCAGCCCGTAGCCCAGGGTCTGCGGCCGGGTCTGCTGGATGACCTGGTAGCCGGCCTTGCTCTGGAAGTCGGCGGTGGCGCCGGACAGGCTTTCCCGGTCCTTGCCAGTCAGGCCAGCAGTCTCCTTTGGATCGCCGGACGGGAAAGCGAAGATCTGCAGCAGGTGCACGCCGATCAGGCCGTCCGGGGCCAGAATGCCCAGCTCGCGGCCGACCAGCGCGCCCGCGTCCCCGCCGGCCACGCCCCACCGCTCGTACCCGAGCCGGCCCATCAAGGTGGCGAAGGCCCGCGCCATCCGGGCGCTGTCCCAGCCCGCCTCGGTGGTGGGCCCGGAGAACCCGTACCCGGGCAGCGACGGCACCACCATATCGAACGCGACTGACGGATCAAGACCGTGCGCCCGCGGGTCGGTCAGCGGCCCGATCATGCCCAGGAACTCCACCACCGATCCCGGCCAGCCGTGCAGGAGCAGCAGCGGCCTTGTGTCCGGTTCCGGCGACCGGACGTGCAGGAAGTGCACGCTGGTCCCGTCGATGTCCGTGGTGAACTGCGGAATCTCGTTCAGCCGGGCCTCGTGCGCGCGCCAGTCGTACCCGTCCTGCCAGCGCTGCGCCAGCCGCTGCACCACCTCGACCGGCATGCCGTAGGCGGTGCCGGCCTTGGCCACCTCACCCGGCCAGCGGGTCGCGGCCAGCCGCGCGGACAGGTCGTCCAGGTCGCTCTGCGGGATGTCAATGCGGAACGGCTCGATGCTCTGCGAGGTCGTCATACCCTCACGCTAGCCAGCATTCCGGCCAGTTCCTGGCCTCAATTCGAGGCGGCCTCGCCCGTCTTCACCGCGGTCGCCACCACCGTCGTGTAACCCATGGTGAAACCCCCGCCGATGTCGTCGATGGCCGCGCCGATCCCGGCCAGCACCTCGTTCAGCTGGGCGGCCGGCAGCTGGTTGCTGCCGCCGAACGTGGGCACGGCATCGAGCCATTCGTCCCGCGTGTAGGGCCGTTCCCAGTCGAAGAACCACGTGTCCGTGTCCTGGAAGACGTTGGCCTCGCGCATCCCGCCGATGGCCCGGTCGGCCAGCCTCGCGTACCCGTCCGGGCCGGGCAGGCCGTTCCGGAGCGGGGTGTCCGGCAGCACCCGCTGGATCACCGCGGTCATGGCTTCCCCCAGGCCGGGCGGGGGCCGGAAGCTGTTCCAGAACACGGCCAGCCGCCCACCGGGCCGCAGCGCCCGTCCGGCGGTGCCCGCGCCCGCCACTGGATCTATCCAGTGCCACGCTTGCCCGGCCACCACCATATTGAACGTCGCTCCGGCCGGGTCCCACTCCTCGATCCGGGCCACCTCGACCTCGAGACCGCCCGCCCGGGCCTGCGCGGCCATCCGCTC
>DATDIH010000435.1:0-18627 GCA_036521155.1 Streptosporangiaceae bacterium | reverse complement strand
CGCCGGAGCAAGCCATCCGGCCGCTCGGCCAGCGTGGTCCGGATGAACGAGAACAGCCGGTCCCGCTGCCAGCCGGCCATGGCGATATGACCGGAGAACGTGTTCAGCAGGGCGATGTACTGGTCGGCGGTGTACCGGATCTCCCAGTCGAACTGCCGCACGTGGACCACGTCGAACAGGCCGCTGGCCTCGATGCCGGCCGCCTGGTCCGGTAGCTCACCCGGGCGGGGCTGCCCGGCGTCGTCCGGTTTGCTCTCGCCGATCTCGTCGTACACGCCCTGCAACTCATCGAAGATCGGGTCGCCCCCGTCCGGGAAGACGTGCGACGCCGACCAGAACGCCAGGTGCCCGCCGGGCCGCAGCGCCGCCCAGGCCCGCTGGTACCGGACGGCCGGGTCGATCCAGTGCCAGGCCGTGGCCGCGAACACCAGGCCGAACCGCTCCCCGGCCGGCGGCCGCCACGACTCGAACGTCCCCGCCACCACCGCTACGTCGTAGGCGGCCAGGTTGGCCCGGGCCGCCCGGGCCAGGTCCGCGCCCAGCTCGATGCAGGTGATCGCGAACCCGCGCCGGGCCAGCGGCAGCGTGGCCTTGCCGGTGGCGCAGCCGATCTCCAGGATGCGGTCGCCGGGCGGCAACGCGGTCACCGCCAGCAGGTCCTCGTACAGCGCGGCCGGATATTCGGGCCGCGCCGCGTGATACGCCGTCGCCACCTCGTCGAACGTCAGCCGCAGCCGTTCCCGCTCCGCCTCGTCGCTCACCCGCCTGAGCGTGGCACGGCGCCCCCGGGACGCCAACCGCTTATCGGTGCGCCCAGCAGCCGGTAAAGGCCGGCCCGGTGGTAGTACACGTTGGTCACCACCTGGATCACGATGAACGTCACCGGCCACAGCGCGCCGCCGAGCCCCGGCACCACCCCGACCGGCAGCGTGTAGGACATCAGCACCCGCAGCACGGCGTCGGCCAGCAGGCCCGCGCCCCAGATGATCGTGCTCACCCGCCAGATTTTTTGGAAGGCTGGTTCTCTGGCCCACACTTCATCCCAGGAGGCCGTGCCGAACGGGCGTCTTCCCTCCATCAGCGGCCGGGCCAGCGCGAACGCCGCGGGCCGCCGGGACAATGGGCCCCACCGGGCCCGCAGGGTGGCCAGGAACCACAGTCCCCACAACGCGGTGATGAAGCCGTCCCGGGCCAGCAGGAACCGCGGGCTGTCGGTGATGAGGGAGAGCGCGATGGTGGCCAGCACGCTGACCACCACGACCCCGCCCACGCCGTCGAGCCGGCGCCGCGTGACCAGCTGGATGACGACACCCACCGCGGGCACGATGGCCCCGGCCCCCAGCGCCACCAGGTTGGACAGGCCCGCGGCCCGCAGCCCGTAGTACAGGCCGATCGGCGCGCCGACGTCCAGCACCAGCAGCGCCAGTTGCCGCTTCAGGCCCGTGGCCTGCGGTGCCTGTTCCGGAGCCGGAGCCGGAGCCGGTGCCGCGACGGCCGGCGTTGTCTCCTGGCTCGGCGCGCTCACGGCGCAGCCCTGGTGGCCAGGCCGAACGCGGTGATGACCTCGCGCGCGTAGGTCCGCGTGTCGAAGTCCGGGTCGTCGGTGAGCAGGAACGGCAGCCCGTCCACGGCCCGCTGGATCATCGTGGCCATCACGGTCAGGTCGAAGTTCCGGAACTCCCCGCTGGCCTGGCCCGCGCGCAGGATGTCTTCCACCGGTGACTTGGCCGCCCGGTCCTGGCCCGCGTCATAGTCGAACGCGCCGCCCAGGAAGATCTCCAGCAGCGCCTTCATCTCGGCCCGGTGCGTCTCCACGAAGGCCACGTTGCCGTCGATGTACCGGCGCAGCGCGTCCGCGGCTCCCGTGGCCCCGGCCATCCGCTCGCCCATGAACTCGGTGATTTCCGCGATGACGCGGGCCGCGACCTGCTCCATCAGCTCGCCCCGGTTGGCAAAGTGGTAGGAGATCAGCCCGGTGCTGGACAGCCCGGCCCGCTCCGCGATCCGCGCGAACGAGGCCTGCCCGTAGCCCCCCTCCGCGATCACCGCGATAGCCGCCGTCACGATCTGCGCCCGGCGAGCCTGCTCCGTAACCGACCGCTTCCCGGATGGCCGACGCCCCCGCGCCCCCGCGCTCTGCCCCTTCTCCGGGCCTTGGGCCTCGTCGGCCCGAGCCCAGTCGCCGTCCGTCCCCCCGGCCCGGCCCCGACCCCTATGATCACTAGCTTTAGCTTGCATAAGCTAAAAGTAGCTCGCCCAAGCAAGACGAGTCAAAGGGGTTACTTGCACCAGGACGCGCCTCCGGCGGCCCGTTGACCCGCCGAGTCCCTGGTCCCGGGGGAGGTGGGAAGGCCTTTCCGCAGTATCTGCGGCAAACTCTTCCCGGCTCCCCGCCTTCGGGGACACCGGACGTCCGCGCACCAAGGCAGCCGCTCGCCCCGCCGCCCATCCCGTCACACGAGTCCCAAGCGCCTCAGTGCCGCGGGCGGACTCCGGGTCCGGGAACGCTTTTGTGCAGCATGTGCCCATTAGTGTTCCCAACCCCGGACCGCGGAGCCCAGGGCGACCGGCCAGCCCGCGCCCTGGCGCCTCGACTCCGAGCCCATCGCTGGCCCGGGGCAGTCGCAACCTGGCCATCCAAACCAACTCGCGATATAACTTGTATCGCGACCATCCATCTACGTATACTCGTCTACGAATATACGTCGCAGAAGCAAACGGGCGCTCAAGCGAGACCCAGAGACACCAGACCCCAGAGGAGGGCCGGCCCATGGCGCGCAAGCGCAAGCTCACCAACCCGCTCGCGCTGGCCGTGCTGGCCACGCTGCACAGCGGGCCGATGCACCCGTACCAGATCGCCCGGCTGCTGCGGCACCGCGGCAAGGACGACGTGATCAAGATCAGGTACGGCTCGCTCTACACGGTGGTGCAAGACCTGGAACAGCGAGGTTTCGTCGCCGCCGAAGGCACCGAGCGCGCGGGTCACCGCCCGGAACGGACGGTCTACCGCCTGACCGAGGACGGGGCCGAGGAACTGGCCGAGCGGCTGCGCGAGCTGATCAGCGAGCCGGCCAAGGAGTATCCGGTGTTCGCGGCCGCGCTGTCGCTGATCGCGTCGCTGCACCCGGACGAACTGGCCGGGCTGCTGGCCGAGCGGCTGCAGGCCCTGGAACTCGACATCGTGGGGGCCGGCGCGGTCCTCGAACACGCGGCCAGCCATCAACTGCCGCGGCTGTTCATGCTGGAGGCCGAGTACGTGCTGGCCATGAAGCGAGCCGAGGCCGACTGGGTCCGGGGGCTCAGGCAGGAACTGCAGGACGGCACGTTCGCCGACCTCAAGCTGTGGCGCGGCGTGCACGAGAACGGCGCGTTCCCGCCCGAACTGCAGGACACCGACTGGGCCCAGGCGGACCGGGCCATCCTCAGCATCGGCGAAGGCCGTCCCCCGGAAGACCGCCCACGGGAGGCCCCATGAGCCAGACCCGGTAAGGCCAGACAGCCAGAAACAAAGACTCCCCGGCCGGTGCCCTTTCACCGCCAAGATCCGGAGCACCGGGCCGGGGTCGCGTCACCACCGGGCCGAAGGCCGGCCGTGCGCACGTCCAGGTTACCTGGACGGGCTCCCACCGGCCTCGGCGCCAAGCATCACCAAACCAAGCGTCACCGACCGGAGGAGCAGTACCGCCATGCCTTCACCATCTGTCACCACGACCAGGCCCCCGACCAGAACCGGCGTCGCCATTGCCGCCGAAGGCCTGGTCAAGACCTACGCCACTCATGGCCGCAAGGCCCAGCCGGTCCGGGCCCTGGACGGCCTGACCATCACCGTCGGCCGCGGCATCATCTTCGGCCTGCTGGGGCCGAACGGCGCCGGCAAGTCCACCACGATCAAGATCTTGACCACGCTGGCCCGGCCGGACGCGGGCACCGCCCAGATCGAGGGCGTGGACGTGCTCAAGCGTCCGGACCGAGTGCGCCGCATGATCGGCGTGGTCGCCCAGCGGTCCGGCAGCGACCCGATGGCCACCGGCCGGGAGAACCTGATCCTGCAGGGCCACCTGTTCGGCATGAGCGGTCCCGAAGTCAGGGCCCGGGCCGATGAGCTGCTGGCCCGCTTCGACCTGGCCGGCGCGGCCAACCGCCTGGTCAAGACGTACTCCGGCGGCATGCAGCGGCGGCTGGACGTGGCCCTGGGCCTGGTTCACCGGCCGGAGATCCTGTTCCTGGACGAGCCGACCACCGGGCTGGACCCGGAGGCCCGGACCGCCATGTGGCAGGAGATCAACCGGCTGGCCGGCGACGACGGCATGACCGTCCTGCTCACCACCCACTACATGGAAGAAGCCGATCGCCTGGCCGACCGGCTGGCCATCGTCGACCACGGCACGGTGGTCGCGGAGGGCTCGCCGGACGAGCTCAAGGGTGACCTGCGCGGCGACGCCGTGCACCTGGAACTGCCGCCCGGCGCCGATGTCGCCCGGGCCACCTCCGTCCTGGAGAACCTGGCTCACGTCCGGGACCTGCGGGTCACCGGCCGGGCCCTGAGCGCTCGCAGCGACGACGGCGCGTCGGCCGTGCCCGGCATCCTGGCCGCGCTGGAGCGGACCGGTGTGCCGGTGACCGCGGTGACCGTGGCCCGGCCGTCCCTGGACGACGTGTACCTGCGCCACACCGGCCACCGCTACGCATCCGAGCCGACCGAGAACGAGGAGTCCCAGTCATGACCGCCACCACCCCGGCCACCGGGACCACCCCGACCGCGCCGGCCCTGGACCGGTACCGTCCCGAGAACCAGCTCAGCACCACGCTCCGGCACACCTGGTACCTGACCGGGCGCAAGCTGCACGCCGTCCTCCGCCAGCCCGCGTTCATCGCGGTCGGCCTGGTCCAGCCGGTGATCTGGCTGTTCCTGTTCGGCCAGCTGTTCCGCCGGGTGATCGACATTCCCGGCTTCGGCGCCCACGGCTCCTACCTGGCTTACCTGATCCCCGGCATCGTGGCCATGAACGCCATGAACGGCAACATGTGGGCCGGGATGAACGCCATGGAGGAGATCGACCGGGGCACGCTGAACCGGTTCCTGGTCTCGCCCGCCCGCCGGGTCGCGCTGATGAACGCGAACGTGGCCGAGCAGGCGGTGACCACCACCATCCAGACCATCATCATCTTGTGCCTGGGCCTGGCCGGCGGCGCCCGTTACCCGGGCGGCGTGCTGGGCGCGGTGATCGTGGGCGTGGCCTCGATCCTGGTCGGCAACGTGTTCGGGGCGCTGTCCAACACCGTGGGCATGCTGGTCCGCCAGCGCGAGGCGATCATCGGCATCAACGTGTTCTTCATGCTCCCGCTGACCTTCCTGTCCTCGGCGTTCCTGCCCGCCACGCTGATGCCCGGCTGGATGCAGGGCATCGCCCGCTGCAACCCGCTGAACTGGGCCGTGCAGGCGGGCCGGGACGCGCTGGCCACGTCCACCGACTGGGCCGCGGTGGGCCTCCGGCTCGGCGGTCTGCTGGCGCTGGCCGTGGTGTGCGTGACGATCTCGGTGGCCACCTTCCGCTCCTACCAGAAAAGCGTTTGACCAGCTGATCGGGGGCCGCCCCGGTCTCCCGCCGACGCGGGGGACCGGGGCGTTACGGTGAACACCATGCGCTTCGCGATCTCGCTCCCGCAGCACTATCCTGACGGCACCTTCGACCCGGCCGCGTTCGCCGCCTACGTGCTCCGCGCCGAGGAACTGGGCTTCGAGAGTGCCTGGGCCATGGACCAGACGTTCGGCCGCGCGCCCCGGCTCAACGCGCTGGAGACGATGACGTTCGCGGCCGCCTGTCCGACCCGGCTGCGGCTGGGCTGCTCGGTGTGGATCAGCCCGCTGCACCAGCCGGCCCAGCTGGCCAAGAGCCTGTCCACCCTGGACCAGCTCAGCCGGGGCCGGCTGGAGATCGGGCTGGGCAGCGGCGGCCAGTACCGGCAGTTCTCCGCGTTCGGCATGACCGGCGACCATCTGATCTCCCGGTTCACCGAGGGCATCGAGGTCATGCGGGCGCTGTGGACGCAGCCCGAGGTCACCTTCGGCGGGCAGTTCTACCAGCTGCGCGAGGCCACCATGGAACCGAAGCCGGTACAGAAGCCCACCCCGCCGATCTGGCTCGGCGGCGCCGCCAAGCCCGCGGTGCGCCGGGCGGCCCGGCTCGGCGACGGGTTCTTCGGGGCCGGGTCCAGCACCACGGAGGCGTTCGCCGAGCAGGTCACGGTGCTGCGCCAGGCCCTCACCGAGCAGGGCCGCGATCCGGCCGCCTTCCCGGTGGCCAAGCGGATCTACATCGGCATCGACGACGATGCCGAACGGGCCCGCACCCGGATGGCCGCAGGATTGGCCGGGGTCTACGGCCCCGCGTTCGGCTCGACCCTGATGCCGGTCACCGTGACCGGCCCGGCCGACGCCTGCGTGCGCGGCGTGCAGGAGGTAGCCGACGCCGGCGCCGAGCTGATCCTGCTCACCGCCCTGTTCGACGAGACCACCCAGCTGGAACGCGTCGCCGCTGAGGTCATCCCGCACATCGCCTGACTCCTGGCCGCGATGTCAGCCTCACCCCGATTGGGACATGCCAACAATAATGACAAATGCCGGTGCACTTCAGAGCAAAGCCGCAATCCGGCCCGGCCGATAATGGACGACGGGACGCATCGCGGACTTCCCGGATACGATTGTCCGCGGCACAGTCAGAATTAGTATCTGACGTGCTGGAACGCCTGCCAGCTCAGGTGAAGCACGGCCTGATTTCTGTGTTCCGGTTTTGAACTGCGGCCTGCCGCGTAAACAGCAGTTATGGCGTCTCATCAGGAGTTATTCGTGACCGACGACCGTCCGGCCCGTGACGTTCCGCCTTCGTCGAAGATCGACACCACGGTGCCGCATTCGGCCCGGATCTGGAACTACTGGCTGGGCGGCAAGGATCACTACCCGGTGGACCGGGCCGCGGGCGACAAATACCGCGAGACTTATCCCGGCATCGTGGACACGGCCCGCGCGGTCCGTTACTTCATGGCCCGGGCCGTCCGCTACCTGGCCGCCGAGGCCGGGGTCCGGCAGTTCCTCGACGTCGGGACCGGTCTGCCGGCGGTGGACAACACCCACGAGATCGCCCAGCGGGTCGCGCCGGAGAGCCGGGTCGTCTACGTGGACAACGATCCCCTGGTATTGGCCCACGCCCGCGCCCTGCTGTCCAGCCGCCCCGAGGGCGCCTGCGCCTACGTGGACGCGGACATGCGTGAGCCCGGCCAGATCCTGGCCGCGGCGGCCGGCCCGCTGGACCTGGACCGGCCGGTGGCGTTGCTGCTGATGGGCGTGCTCGGCCACGTCAGCGGCTACGCCGACGCCCAGGCGGTGGTGGACGGGCTGCTGGACGCCTTCCCGCCCGGCAGCTACCTGGCCCTGGCCGACAGCGTCCGGACCGGCGACGCGCACATCGAGGCCGGCGAGAAGTACGCCGACACCGGCGCCGTGCCCTACCAGTTGCGCAGCCCGGCCGAGATCGCCGGTTTCTTCCACGGCCTCGACCTGGTCGAGCCGGGGGTGGTGCCGGTGCACGAGTGGCACCCGGACCCGGCTCCGTTCCCGTCGGTGCCGGTGGACACCCTGGGCGGGGTCGGCCGCAAACCCGCCCCGCCGGGGTCGTCGTGACCGCGGACCCGTCTGGGGCCGGGCCGGAGGAGATCGGCCAGTGGCCCGGCTCCCGGCTCGACCTGACCGATATCGCGGGCCTGCTGCTCGACATCGCCGTGCCCCGCTACGGCGACGGCGGAGCCGTCTTCGTGCTGGAACGCCTGCTGGCCGGGCAGACCGATCCCGGCGGCCAGCTGGTGGTACGTCGCCTGGCCAACCGGTTCGCCGGGCCCGACGGCGAACTGGCCCGGGCCGCGATGCCGGCCGGTGAACTACTGGCGTTCACCGCCGACTCGCACTATGGGCAGCTGCTTTCGGGAGCGGGCCCGCAGCGGTTCGGGATACTGGACCAGGCCGTGATGGACCGGATCCGGCCCGGTGGCCGCCAGGTGCTGGCCCGGCACCGGTCGTTCCTGGCCGTGCCGATGACCGCCCACGGCGTCATGGTCGGCGTCCTGGTGGTGTCCCGGACCGGCCGGGCCGAGCCGTACACCAACGCCGAGACCGCGGCCGTGGCCGACCTGGCCGCCCGGGCCGGCGCCAGCGTGGCCGACGCCGCCGAGTTCGCCCGCCGCCGGCGGGACGGGGAGGCGCTGCGCCGCGGCCTGGCCCCGGCCGCCCCGCCGGTCCCGGACCGGGTGGAGGTGGCCTGGCGGTCCCTGCCCGCCCCGGGCCACCTGGTCGGCGGCGACTGGTGGGACATTGTCGCGCTGCCCGGCGGCCGGACCGGCCTGGTGGTCGGCGACGTGATGGGGCACGGGCTCACCGCCGCCATGCTGCTGGCCCAGCTCCGCGCGGCCGCACACACCCTGGCCGACCTGGATCTGGAGCCGGCCGAGCTGATGGGCCGGCTGGACCGCAGCGCCGCCGCGTTGCCCGGCGGCACGTGTGCCACCTGCGTGTACGCGGTGGTCGACCCGGCCGAAGGCTCCTGCACGATGTCCCTGGCCGGCCACTTGTCCCCGGTGCTGGCGCTGCCGGACGGCCGCACCCACCTGCCCGCGCTGCCCGCCGGTCTGCCGGTCGGGCTGGGCGCGAGCCAGTTCGGCCAGGCCCGGATCAAGCTGCCGCCCGGCGCCGTGCTGGCCCTGTACACCGACGGCCTGGTCGAGAGCCGGACCCGGTCGTTCACCAAGGGTGTGCTGGCCCTGCGCTCGGCGATCTCCGGCGAGCACGGTGACCTGGCCGGCACCTGCGACACGCTGATCGAGTCGCTGCGGCACCAGGAGGACGACGTCACCGTGCTGCTGGCCCGCATCCCGCCTGGGTATTCGGCCTGAACAGACCTCGGCCCGGGCGGAGACCGCCCGGGCCGGGGTCAGTGCGTCAGGGTTCAGGACTTGGGCATCATGACCGTGCCGATGATGTAGACGGTCGCGTTGGCCGTCTGGACGTTGCCGCACACGACCGGCGCGCCGTTGACCGTGTAGCTGCTCCCCATCTTGGCCGGGGTCACGGTGCCGCCCTCGAGCGTCTTGATCGGCTTGCCCGTGGCCAGCTGGGCCGGAGTGTACCGGCCGGCCGCCACGTGGTAGGTGAGGATCTTGGTCAGCTCGGCCTTGTTGGCCAGCACCTTGTTCAGCGTGGCCGACGGGATCTTGGCGAATGCCGAGTTGGCCGGGGCGAACACGGTGATGCTCTTGGCCGAGTTCAGCGTGTCGACCAGGCCCGCCTTCTTCACCGCGGTCACCAGCGTGGACAGCACCGGGTTGGCCGAAGCGGCGGTGGCCACCGGCGCAGTGGACATGCCACTGAAGCTGCCCGCCCCGGACTTGGGCACCGACGCGCAGCCGGAGCCGAAGTTGGTGGTGGTGGCGGACCCCGAGGACGGCATGGCCGAGGCCATCGACGACGAACTGGACGGCATCGCCGACGACGATGCCTTGGCCGGCGACGAGGACGACGCCGACGTGCCGCTGGAGCCGCTGCTGCAGGCGACGGTGCCCACGGCCAGCGCGGCCGCGGCGACGGGAATGGCCAGGATGCGAGTCTTCATGAGATCTCCTCTTTTTCGATTTTTCTTGTCTTCTTCGGGTGCGAGCCGGGACGTTCCACGGGCGGCGGCCGTCACGTGACGGTGACCACGGTGGAGTCCCAGCCGCTGGCGCCATTGGGGAAGGGCTGCGCGCGCCGGGACGGCTGGGTCGCTCCCGTGCCGTCGGTCGCGCGGGCCTGCAGCGTGTGCAGGCCGGGACGGGCGTCCCAGGTCCACACCCACTGCCGCCAGGTATCGATGCCGTCGGCCGCGGCCAGCCGGGCGGGCTGCCAGGGGCCGTTGTCGACGTTCACTTCCACCGCGGTGATGCCGCGGTGCGGAGCCCAGGCCACCCCGGCCACGGGCACCCGGCCCGCCGTGACCTGGGCCAGGGGCTTGGGCACGTCGATGCGGGATTCGGTCTTGATCGGGGCCTGGGCCGCGTAGCCACGCTGGGTCCAGTACGCCTTCTTGGCCGCGTAGCTGGTGACCTCGAGGTGGGTGACCCACTTGGTCGCCGACACGTAGCCGTACAGGCCGGGCACCACCATCCGGGCCGGGAACCCGTGCTTGATCGGCAGCGGCTGGCCGTTCATGCCCACGGCCAGCAGCGCGTTCCGGCCGTCCATGATCGCCGCCACCGGGGTGGAGATCGTCATGCCGTCGGTCGAGGTGCTGAGCACCTGGTCGGCCCCGCGCCTGATGCCGGCCCGGCGCAGCAGGGCGGGCAGGCTGGCCCCGAGCCAGCGGGCGTTGCCGGCATAGGGCCCGCCGACCTCGTTGGACACGCAGACCAGGGTGATGTCGGCCTCGGTCAGCGGCTGGTTGAGCAGTTCGGCGAAGCTGAGCTCGACCTCCCGCTCGACCATCCCGCCGATGCTCAGTGTCCAGTCCGACGGCGACACCTGGGGCAGCACCAGGTCGGTGTCGACCCGGTAGAAGCTGGCGTTCGGCGTGTAGAACGAGCTCAGCCCGGGGATCTTCAGCTCCGCCCCGGCCGGCGCCCGGCGGGCGGCCCGGGCCGGCGCGGGCAGCCGCACCCGGTCCCGTGCGGTCGCGGCGCTGAACCGCCGCAGCAGCAGGTCGCCGGCCCCGTAACTGGCCGCGGCCACGACCGCCGCCCCGGCCCCGGCGACCAAAAACGCCCGCCGCCCCGGCCCGCCCGGACCCGAGCTGCCGCTCGGTGGCGTCAGGCCCGGCGCCGACGACATTTCCGAACCCTCTGGTCCCACCGGACGCTGTGGTCCCAGAAGCTCCCGGGATCCGGCCGAGCTCACTGGCCCTGCCGACCCCGCGGACCCCTTCAGGCCCACCGCCTCCAGCGCCACCGACTTCGGCCGGCGCACGGTGATCTTCCTCTCGCTGGCCGTACGGACCAGAATGACCAGGGTGATCATGGCTACCGCGACCCCAGCCAGGGTCGGCGCCACGTCGGCCGCGCCCGCATCGGGCCTGCTCAGCGCGGCGCTCACGCCCAGCGCCGCGAAGACCGCCAGCCCGCCCAGGCCCGCCGCCAGCCACCGCCGGCCCAGCATCCCGACCACCGCCGCGAACAGGGCCAGCAGGACCAGGATGCCGGTGATCAGCACGGTCTTGTCGTGCGTGCCGAAGTGCACGATCGCGAAGTCCTTGACCGGGATCGGAGTCATGTCGATGGCCACCTCGCCGACCGCCACCACCGGGCTGCCCTGCGGTCCGGTGATGGCGGAGATCAGCTCGGCCACCCCCAGCGCCACCGCGCCCGCCAGCAGCCCGCACAGCGCCCCGGTCAGGGCATTGGCCAGCCGGTGGCGCAGCGTCGCGAGCAGACTCCTTTTGGTCATCACGGCTAGTCATTCGGACCCAGAAGCGCTTCGGATTGGCCGGAAATTCACACCAATCCGCCCACCCGTCCGCTCCGAATAGCAGTCATGGATGCACCCCGCATGCGGTCACCGCAGCCAGATCCTGGCCCCGAGGAGGGGAGGGGCCAGACTCTGGAGGGACTCCTGGCCCAGGTGGCGCGCGGCGACCACGCCGCGTTCGAGGCCGTCTACGACGAACTGAGTGCTCCGGTCTTCGGGCTGATCAAGAAGGTGCTCCGGGACCCGGCCCAGTCGGAGGAGGTCGCGCAGGAGGTACTGCTCGAGGTGTGGCGGACGGCGTCGCGGTTTGACGCCGGCAAAGGAGGCGCGATGTCGTGGGTTCTGACCATGGCCCACCGTCGCGCGGTGGACCGGGTCCGGGCGGAGACTTCCGCGACCCATCGGGAGCAGAAATTCGCCCCGGACCCGGTCACCGGCCCCGACGACGTGGCTGAGGCGGTCGAAGCAAGCCTGGAAAATCAGCGGGTGCGCCGCTGTCTGGGCGGGCTCACCGAACTCCAGCGCGAGTCGGTTCGGCTCGCATATTACGGGGGTTACACGTATCCGCAGGTCGCGAAGCTGCTAGGCGTCGCGTTGGGCACGGTCAAGACCAGAATCCGTGACGGCCTGATCCGGATGCGCGACTGCATGGAGGTGAGCTGGTGAGGCTTCAGCATGACGACCTGCACACCCTGACCGGGTGCTACGCGGTCGATGCCTTGCCCGACGACGAACTGGAAGAGTTCGAGCGGCACCTGGCCCACTGCGGGTCCTGCGCCGCCGAGGTCCGCGGGCTGCGTGAGACCGCGGCCCGGCTGGCCCTGGCCACCGCCGAATCGCCCCCGGCGCCGATGCGGGCCCGGGTGCTGGCCGCGGCCGACCGGACCCGCCAGCTCCCGCCGATCACCGAGAACCGCCCGGCCCGCAGCGGGCCCCGGGCGATCCGGTCGGCCCGGTCGGCGCGGCGCGCCCGCCGGTCCTACGCGCCGCACAGCGCCTGGATCCCGCGGATCGCGGTCGGGGTGGCCGCCGCCGCGGTAGCGGTGGCCGGGGTGTTCGGCATCAACCAGCACAACACCCAGCAGCGACTGAGTGCCATCGAGAACCAGCTCACCGCGGCCCGGGCCCACAACACGCAGATCGATTCGGTGCTGACCGCCAACGACCTGCACCTGGTCAGCAACAAGACCTCGGCGGGCGGCTCGGTGTCCGCCATCGTCTCGCTGAGCCAGGCCAAGCTGGTCGTGGTCACCTCGGGGCTGCCGGCGCTGCCCGCGGGCAAGGTCTACGAGCTGTGGCTGCTCGGCCCGGACAACCTGGCCAAGCCGTCCGGCCTGCTCACCGCCTCCGCCCACGGCCGCACGGTCCCGGTCGTCGCGTCCGGCTACGTCCACGGGTACTCGCTCGGCGTCACCGTCGAGCCGGCCGGCGGGACCCTGAAGCCCACCACCAAACCGATCCTGGCCATGCCGCTGTCCACCTGACGGGCCTGTGACGTTTTCTGCGGGCCTGACCGCTTAACCGAATGCCAGGCCAGTTTCGGGCAACAGTTCTGGGGGTGGTGACTTTGGTGCCCGTATCCGGAGCCGGCCAGAAGTTCGTCGCGGTCATCGGCGGGGGAGTGAGCGGCCTGACCGCGGCCTACGTGCTGGCCCGGTCCGGTCACCACGTGACCGTGTACGAGGCCGACGACCGGCTGGGCGGCCACGCCCACACCCAACCGGTCACCGGGCCGGACGGCCGGTCCCACCCGGTCGACACCGGCTTCGTGGTCTACACCGAGCGCACCTACCCGTTGCTCACGCGGCTGCTGGCCGAGCTGGACGTGCCCGGACGGGACACCGAGCTGAGCATGTCCGTCCGCTGCGAAGGCTGCGGCCTGCAGTACGCGGGCCAGCATGGCCCGCGCGGCCTGCTGGCCGGGCTGACCCGCGGCCGGTCCCGCTACACCCGGGTGCTCACCGAGATTCCCCGGTTCCACCTGCGGGCCGGGGAACTGCTCGACGCCGACGGCCACGACGACGACCTGACCCTGGGTCAGTTCCTGGACGGCGAGGACTTCTCCGCCTACTTCCGCGCCCACTTCGTGCTGCCGCTGGTGGCCACGCTCTGGTCGTGCCCGCCCGCGGCCGCACTGCACTTCCCGGCCCGGTACCTGTTCGAGTTCCTGCGCAACCACGGCCTGCTGACGGTGGGCGGGGCCCCGGTCTGGAAGACGGTGACCGGCGGCTCCCAGCGTTACGTGCGGGCGATCGTCCAGCGTCTCGCGGCCGTGCAGACCTCAGCCCCGGCCCGGGCTGTGCATCGCTTCCCGGACGGGACCGCCGTCCGCGACGGCGACGGCCGCACCGCCGCGTTCGACCACGTGGTCATCGCCACCCACGCCGACCAGGCCCTGGACCTGCTGGCTCACCCCACCCCGGCCGAGGGGAAGGTGCTGGGCGCGTTCCCGTACGTGGCCAACCCGGCGCTGCTGCACACCGACACGAGACTGCTGCCGCGCCGTTCCGGCATCCGCGCGTCCCGGAACTATCAGCTCAGCGACTGCGGCGGCCCGCAGCAGCGGACCCGGGTCAGCTACGATCTGAACCGGCTGCAGCAACTGGACGCCGCCGAGGACTACATCGTCACCGTGGGCGGCGAGGGCGCCGTGGCCGAGGAGCGCGTGCTGGACCGGATGACCTACGCGCACCCGGTCTACACCCCGGAGTCGGTGGCCGCCCAGCGCCGCCTGCCCGAGCTCAGCACCAGTTCGGTGGTGTTCGCGGGCGCCTACCACGGCTGGGGTTTCCACGAGGACGGCTGCCGCTCCGGCGTCGACGCCGCCCGTGCTCTCGGCGTGCACTGGTGATTTCTCCACCCCGGTCCGGGAGTGGGCCCCACCGCGGATTGGCAAGCTGACCCGATCGTCCGCGCCCCCGCGTTTCCCTAGCGTCGAAGCCATGGCCTCCTCACCCAAGCGCGGCCGGCACGCCGCCCCCACCACCAAGCCGCTCCGCACCCAGTTCCGCCGCTGGCCCCACCCGCACCACGCCAAGCGCCGCCCGGCCGCCGGGCCCAAGCGACGGCTGGCCACGGCCGGGCTGGGCGCGCTCGCCGTCACCGGGGTCACCACCCTGGCCCTGACCAGCGCCGCGCCCGCCTTCGCCTCGTCGGCCCGCGCCGCCGCGGCCGCCGCGGCCACCGTCCGGGCCAGCCACCAGCGCGGTCAGCTGGTCTCGGTCACCCCGCTGCGCTCGCTGCCCACGGTGGCCGCGGTGCGGTCCGAGCTGACCGGCGACGACTTCGACGCCAGCTCCGTGCGGTACGGCATCCGCAGCTACCGGCTGGTGTACCGGACCGTGGACGCGTCCGGCCGGCCGACCACGGCCAGCGGCCTGATGGTGCTGCCCGATCGCGGTGTGCGCCAGCTGTCCGTGGTCTCCTACGACCACGGGACCGCGACCTACCGCGGCGACGCGCCGTCCGAGTCACCCACCGGCTCCGGATCCGCCCCCGCCTACACGTTCGCGTCGGCCGGGTTCGCCGCCGCCGCCCCGGACTACCTCGGCCTCGGCACCGGGCCGGGCCTGCACCCGTACCTGGACCTGCCGTCGGAGACCACGGCCACGCTGGACATGCTGCGCGCGGTCCGGCAGTACGAAGCCGGGCACGGGGTCACCCTGCGCCGCGACGTGCTGGCCACCGGGTTCTCCCAGGGCGCGTCGGCCGCGCTCGGGCTCGGCCGGGCGCTGGCCCACGGGGCCGACCCGTACTTCCGGATCGGCGCCATGGCCCCGATCAGCGGTCCCTACGACCTGCCCGGCGCCGAGGTCCCGGCCATCCTGGACGGCGACCTGGTCCGGCTGAACCCGGACCAGCAGCTGGGCGAGAAGTACACCGTGCTCTACGCGGCCTACGGTCTGGTCGGCCTGAACCGGGTGCACCGCTTCTACACCTCGCCGTCGCAGGTCTTCCAGGCGCCGTACGCCAGCACGATCGAGACCCTGCTGGACGGCAACCACACCGGCGACCAGCTGATCGCGGGCACGCCGGATCAGCTGAGCCAGCTGCTGACCCCGCGCGGGTACGCGCTGCTCCGGCACCCCACCGGGGCCCTGGCCACCGCGCTGCGGATCGACAGCAGCCAGTGCAACTGGGCGCCGCGGGTGCCGACCCGGCTGTACTACGCCACCAACGACGAGCAGGTCGTCAACGCCAACACCTTCCACTGCCAGGCCGCCTTCGCCGTTCGCGGTGCCACCATCCCCACGGTCAACCTGGGCACCCCCGACTACGCGGGCTCGCGGCACAGCGGTTCGGGTGCGGCGGGGACCGGTCAGATCGTCCGCTGGTTCGGCCAGCTGGACCGCTGACCTTTTGTGCCGGACGGGCTGCGCGACCGGGGCTGCGGTCACCCCTGGTAGCGCAGCCCGTCCATCAGCAGGTCGAGCATGCGGCGGGCCTGGTCCCGCTGGCCAGGCTCGCCCGCGGCCAGCGACACCCCGCTCAAGCTGGCCAGCACGTCCCGGGGCTGGACATCGGCGCGGATCGTCCCGGCCGCCGCGCCCGCCCCGAGCAGCGTGGTGATGGCTCCCATCAGCCGGGCCAGGCTCTCCGCGAACGGATCGCCGCCGGAGGCAACCACCGCCCGCAGCGCGTCCGCCATCCCGCGCTTGGTCGTCATGTAGCCGATGAACCCGTCCATCCACTGCCGGGTCGCCTGATCCGCGGGCATGGCCGCCAGCAGGTCATCGGCCGCGTCACACAGCCGGGCCAGCTCGTTCCGGTAGGTGGCCTCGACCAGCGCCTCGCGGGTCGGGAAGTGCCGGTACAGGGTTCCGATCCCCACCCCCGCGTCCTTGGCGATCGAGTCCAGCGTCACCTCGGCCTCCCCCTCGGCGAACACAAGCGCCGCTACCGCCAGCAGCCGCTCCCGATTGCGCTGCGCGTCCGCCCTGAGCGCCCGCGCCGTCCGGGCCTCGCCCCCTCGCGTCCGAGCCTCGCCCCCTCGCGCCCGTGCCGGTGACGGCGGCCCGGGTTCGCGCGCGGCCGGATCTTCGTTCGTCCCCGATGGCCGCGGCTCGGTCGCCGGCACCGCCCCTCCCTCCGCCGCCCCCGTGATCGACCGAAGCCGGTGTGCCCGGACTGGTCAGGAGCGGAGAATCCTCCGCTTATCCCCATGGTAACGGCGGCGCAGAAAACCGTTGGTGCCGTGTTCCCGCCGGCTGCGATCCTGGCCTCGTGCTCAGCCAGGACGAGATCGGCCGCTTCGTCGCCGAGGGTTTCGTCGCCGTCCGCGGCGCGATTCCGTCCGACGTGGTCCAGGCCTGCCAGGACGCGATCTGGGCCGAGCTGGCCGGCCACGGCCTGCGCCGCGACGACCCGGCCACCTGGACCGAGCCGGTGGTCCGGATCGTCACCCCGGACAGCCCGCCGTTCGTGGCCGCGGGCGGTACCGGCCTGGTCGGGGAGGCCTGTGATCAGTTGCTCGGCCCGGGCCGCTGGATCCGGCACCCGGGGGTTGGCGGTACCACACCCGTCCGTTTCCCCAGCCTGGCCGACCCCGGCGACGCCGGCTGGCACATCGAAGCCAGCTACGCCGACGACCACGGCCCGCGGGTCAACATCCGCTCCCGCGGCCGGGGCCTGCTCGCCCTCTACCTGTTCACCGACGTCGGGCCGGACGACGCCCCGACCCGTATTCGCCCCGGCTCGCACCTCGACGTCCCGCCCATCCTGGCCCCGGCCGGCGACGACGGCCTGGACTGGCCCACCGCCGCCCAGCAAGCCGTGCGGGCCAGCGCCCACCGCCCCACCGTCTGGGCCACCGGCCAGGCCGGCGATGTCTTCCTGTGCCACCCCTTCCTGGTCCACGCCGCTTCCTGGCCGCACCGTGGCCGCTCACCCCGGATGATGGCCCAGCCGCCCGTCCTGCTCACCGACGGCCAGTTCCCGCCCTCATCCGCTCGCCCGGACGAGCCCACCCCCGTGGAACGGGCCATGTCTTAGCCCCCCTCACCCATCCGGCCATCACCCGCCGAAGCGCGCGGCCGCCACCTTCTTGGGCACGCACATCCGCCAGGCGTCGATGACCAGCTCGCGCATCTCGTCCGGCTCCAGCACCCCCATGCGCGCCTGTACCCAGTGGAACCGCTGATCGGACAGCCGCGGCAGCGCGAACTTGCCCGGCTCGGCCGCGATCAGCGCGTCCCTTTCCTCCTTGGGGAATCCGAACCCCATGGTCGTCTCGTCCGGCGACACCGAGACGTACACGATCTTGCCGACCCGGAACTTCACGTACTCCCGGATCAGATGCTCCGAAGTTCGCGGCAGCGTCACGGCCACCGCCCGAACCTCCTCCAGCGTGACCACACCCCCACGCTAACCAGCCCCTCTGACACTCCGGTCAGGTGCGGAGGATCAGCCACTTCCCGCCGATGGCGACGGCGGTGACCGTGCCGGCCAGCCAGAGCAGGAACCAGATCACCCGCGGCACAAAGGTCCGGCTGCTCAGGTTGGCGGCGTCGCCGGCGTTGCTGCCGCGCTGCCAGATGCCCCGGACGCCGGACAGCAGCAGCAGCCACGTGACGGCGTAGGCCGCGATGATCTGGGTGGTGACGGGGGTGTAGTGGATGATCAGGAAGATGATGACCCCCGCGGCGGCCACGGTGAGCATGCCGAAGGACTGCCACACCACCAGCAGCAGCAGCACCAGCAGGAACAGGGCCGCCCAGAGGACCTCGACGATGTCGCCCTTCTCGATCAGCTTGGCCGCGCCCAAGCCGAACAAGCTGGGCCCGAGGTAGCCGACGAAGCCGATGAAGATCGATCCCAGGCAGCCGGCCCTTTCGTGCTGCGTGAGGCCGGTCGCGTCCATGTTCAGGCCGATCCGGCTGACCTTACGGAACAGCAGGGCCGAGGCCGCGGCGTGCGCTCCTTCGTGAGCCATCACCGTGCCGTAGCGCAGGATCATCCAGCACGAGTCGATCACCGTGACGGCCAGCGCGGCCAGGCCGATGAGCATGGCGGCGGTGCCGGACAGCGGGACCTGAGTGGCGGTCACGCTATGAAGGTAAATCCGCCGATATGAACCGTCTACGCCTGCGCGGCCAGGACTTTGCGCAGGTAATCGGACTCGGTGGCATAGACGTGGGCAGACTTCACCA
>DATDIH010000434.1:0-6015 GCA_036521155.1 Streptosporangiaceae bacterium | reverse complement strand
AGATGGCGCCGGACGGCTGGAACCTGTACGTCGCCGCCGGGGTGCCGCAGCCGTCGGTGGGTGACTTCGACGAGGCGGCCGAGATCGACCAGTTGTTCGCCGACATCGATGACGTGATCCCCGGCTTCGGGGCCCGGGCCCGGGTGCTGTCCACCGTGGTGACCCGGGACGACTGGCCGCCGCAGCGGGCCGTGGCCGGGTTCGACCTGACCCCGGCCACCCCGATCCCGAACCTGTGGAACGTCGGCGACGGGGTCAAGGAGTACGCCAACGGCGGCACCACCGCCTGCGCCGAGACGGCCCAGCTGGTGGTCGACCGGATCACGGCCGCGTTCCCGCCAGGCTGAGGTCGGCGCGTTCGGCTAGGTGGCCAGGCTGGTCTGAGGTGCTGGACTGGTCTGAGGTGCTGGACTGGCCTGCGGTGCCGGGCTGGCCCGGGGTGTTGGGCAGCTTGCCGTCGGTGGTGGCCACGTCCACGGCGCGCGCGCCCAGCTCGCGGTAGGCCTCGAACTCGGACCCGTCGTACAGCTGCTGCAGGGTGGGCTCGCACGGGTAGGCCCGGTGGTTCTTGGCGTAGGCCACGATGTCCCAGGCCGCGTCTTTCCACCAACCGAGCTTGCAGACCCACAGCTTGCCCGTGGCGTCAGTGTCCAGCCGCCGGAATGAGCCGGCCGCCCAGGGACGGGTCACTTCGCCGGCGGCCAGGTGCGGGCCGTTGTCGTCGATCATCTCGTTGGGCTTGAGGTCGATTTCCACGCTCGCATCGATCCGGGCCAGGGACATCGAGCCACCCAGGGTGGACCAGGTGTTGACCTGGTCGCCGCTCGCGTCCAGCACGAGGACCTGGGCTGTTTCCTGGCGGCGCAGGGCCTCGACCAGACCCAGGTTGTCGTAGTGACCGCCGTCGGTGACATTGATCCAGGTGGCGCGGTAGCTGGTGTGCCCGGCGGCCTCAGCCCACAGCATGCCCATGGTGGGCTGCATGATCCGCCAGCAAGCGGCCGCACCGAACCGGGCCCGGCGGGTGGCCTGGTCTGACTGACCGTGCTCGCGGACCTCGAGCAGGTGGGCCCACAGCCGGGCTTCGTAGCGTTCCGACCGCTTCTTGTCGGCGTGCCAGCGCGGGTGCGGGAGCACGTACCAGGCCAGCAGCAGCCACGGCCGGCGGGACCAGGCCGGGTCGTCGCGGCCGGCTTCGTCGTACTTCTGGTCCAGGTAGTCGCGGGCGTGCTTGACCACGGTGGGGTGCGGCAGCCAGACGCCGAGCCGGACGTTGGTCGCGGTGAGCAGGATCCGGTAGGCGACCTTGGTCGCGCTGCCCATCAGCGGCGACACCGCGGCCCCGCTGATGGCCACCAGGTCGAACAGGGTCAGCCGGGTGTGGCCGACCAGGTGCTCGTAGTCGGCCATGCTGGCCTGCACGCACTCGGTCACCGCACCGGGCCGGCCGCGCAGGGTGGCGTTCCTGGCGTCGAAGGCCAGGCAGAACCCGCCCTGGCCGGGGCGCACGTCGCGCTTGGCGTTGATGTTGGCGGTGGTGCAGATGACCAGCTCGGGCCCGGGGTCTTCGCTCAGCTCGGACAGCCGGGTGCCGGCCGCCCCGGCCATCAGCCCGGCCCGCTCGGGGTCCGGGGCCTGGCAGGCCTTGCGGGTCACGGCGTAGGCGGTGCACAGCCGCCAGCGGTACCCGTCGTGCAGCGAGAGCCGGTTGAAGTCCGCGACCACCCGGGTGATGAGCCCGATGGCGGCCGCGATCAGGACCGGGACCAGCTGACCAGTGGTGTACCCGGTGTGGGCGGCGGACCCGGTCCAGGTCAGCGCGGCCACCACGCCGATCGCGACCACGACCGCGCTGGCCAGCCAGGGAGTCAGGTGGCTGACCGCGTACCGGGCCACGGTGGTGACCAGGCCGGGTGACTTGCTGGTGGCCTGGTTCTCGGCCACCTTGACCTTGGCCAGCCGGGTCCGGCACCAGCCCGCCGCCGCGACCAGGGCCGCGCCCAGGCCGCTGAGCGTGCCGGCCGACCAGTGCCCGGCCCCGCCGAAGCCGAAGGCGTGCGCGATCGTGCCCACCACGCCGGTGCTGTGGTACAGCCAGGAGATCACCGGCGGCGCGGCCAGCATGGCCAGGGCCAGGCCCGCCGTGATGACGGCGGCCCAGCCGGTCCACCGGGCTCGCTGCGCGCCGCGATCGGCACCACGGGCGGGCAGGGTGACCCACCAGAACGCGAACAGGATCAGCGTGATGGCCGCGGCCACGGCCGGGGCCAGCCACCAGGACCAGGCGGTCACCGACGCCGAGGCCCCGGTGCGGGTCCAGGTCAGGATGCCGTGGGCGCGCAGCAGCCAGCCCCAGACGTGGCTCAGCGCGTAGACCGGGGCCATGACCAGCGTGAACGTGACCACCACCCCGAGCAGCAGCGACAGCGCCCCGACCAGCACGGTCTTGGCGTCGGGAGCGATGTAGCGCGTGTTGTTGCGCAGGTGCTGCTCCTCCGGTGACCCGTGCTCGTAGGCGCTGTCCGCGGGCGCGCGCTCGGGACCGGGCTCGGCTCGGAGGCCGTGCCGGACCAGCGCCAGCGAGGCGGCGATGTAGCTGCCGCCGGAGACGCCCACGATGCAGCGGGCCTTACCGTAGAGGCCATTGCGCAGCAGGCTCTGCAGGGCGCCCAGGCAGTAGGTGGCCGAGCGGATGCCGCCCCCCGAACAGCAGATCGCCCACTCCGGGTCCTGATCGTTCATGACTGCTCCCCCTGCGAATGGGGCCGGCCCGGCCCCTCTTGCTTTCGCAGAGGGAGCCGGGCCGGTTCTGATACACCCGCGGCTGAGTTACTGCTGGTACACCAGGTAGCGGTTGGGAAGCTCGTGCCGCCAGCCCGCGGAGGCAGGCGGGACGAACAGGAAGCCGGGGTCGTCGTCGAAGTCGAAGAACGAGGTCGCGAACGCCGCGTACGGCTGCGCCCGGTCCACGATGTCGAAGGTCACGTTGGCTTCGTAGACGTCCGAGTCCACTCCCGGGTCGGGCGTGGGCAGCAGGAACGCGGCCAGGGTGATGATGTCGGCGACCGGGCCGAACGTACCGGTCTGCACCAGCTGGGTGCGGGCGCCGTTGGTGATGTTGAACAGGTCCAGCGAGATCCGCCACTGGCGGCCGCCGAGCTGGATGACCGGCGGTACGGCGAAGCCGTCCGGGATGCTCGGGGTCGGGTTCACCCACCCGTACGCGTACAGCCAGGCGTCTTCGCCGGCCGCGATGACCTTGCCGGGCTGGTACGGCGGCAGGCCGGTGAACTGCACCGGTGACGTGGCGGCCACGTCGAACGCCACGTACTGGCCCACGGTCGGCTCGCCGATGCGCGGCTGGACCGCGCCGGACGAATCATTCTGGTGACTGAGCTGGCCCAGTCGCTCGGTGGCGGCCTTACGGATCCGGTCCGCGTAATCGCGGCCCCACTGCTCGGCCTGGTCCAGGCCCGGCTGGGCCGCTGCGCCGTTAGCGGCGGCCAGGGTGCCGGTGTCGTCGGTCACGGTGGTGGTCAATTTGGTACCCCCTTGGTTGTGCCTGCGGCTGGGGCCAGCCACAGCTGCTACACCTTGGAGGAGGCGGCGTTCCGGATACAGATACACAAACCGGGCTGATTTTTGCCCGGTTGGCGGTCAGGCTTCGGCCCGGAGCTGGGCCGCGGCCGCGGTCATCGACTGGAGCTTGCCGTAGGCCGAGTCGCGCGGCAGGTACTTCATGCCGCAGTCCGGGGCCAGGATCAGCCGCTCGGCCGGCACGTGCTCCAGGGCCCGGCGGACCCGGCCCGACACCACGTCCGGGGTCTCCACGGTCTCGTCGCCGAGGTTCAGCACGCCCAGGATGATCGTCTTGTCGTCCAGGCTGCGGAGCACCGAGGTGTCCAGGCTGGCCTGGGCGGTCTCGATGGAGACCTGGTCGCAGTCGCAGGCGGCCAGTTCGGGCAGGAACGAGTAGCCCTCGGGCCGGTCGGCCACGATCGCGGCGTAGCCGAAGCACAGGTGCACGGCGGTGGTGCCGGTGATTCCGTCCAGGGCCCGGTTGATGGCCTTGATCCCGTACTTGCGGGCCTCGTCCGGGTTGGCCTGCAGGTAGGGCTCGTCCAGCTGGACCACGTCCGCGCCCGCCGCGAACAGGTCCGCGACCTCCTCGTTGACCGCTTCGGCATAGGCCAGAGCCAGGTCCTCGGGGCTGGCGTAGTAGTCGTTCTCGGCCTGCTGGGCCATGGTGAACGGCCCCGGCACGGTCATCTTCACGGTCCGGTCGGTGTTGGCCCGCAGGAAGGCCACGTCCCCGGTCTCGACCGGGTGCCGCCGCCGGATCGGGCCGGTGATGCGCGGCACCGGGTTGGGGATGCCGGTGCGGCCGAGCAGCGTGCCCGGGTTGTCCAGGTCGACGCCGTCCAGCGCGGTGGCGAACCGGTTCGAGTAGCTCTCCCGGACCTGCTCGCCGTCGGTGACAATGTCCAGCCCGGCCCGCTCCTCATCGCGCAGCGCGAGCAGGGTGGCGTCCCGCTGGGCCTGCTCCAGGTGCTCGGGGCCGACCCGCCACAGCTCGCGGGCCCGGACCCGGGGCGGCAGCCGGTGGCCGAGCCGGTCCCGGTCGATGAGCCAGTCCGGCTGCGGGTAACTGCCAACCAGTGCGGTGGGAAAGAGCATGCCAGCCAGCCTATTCGGCCCCGGGCGGCAGGAGTGGACGCGGGCCGCCCGCGCCTTTAATAGGGTGATCCGGTGAAGCCGTTCCTGCTGCTGGGCATCCGCATCGACGATGCGCCGTCCGACAATGAGTACGAGTCGTTCCTGGCCTTCTCCGGGCTGGACGAGGGCAGCCTGCGCCGGATCCGGCTCGAGCAGCGGCCGCTGGGGGACTTCGACCTGCGGGACTGGTCAGGGATCATGCTCGGCGGCGGCCCGTTCAACTACACCGACCCCGAAGACCGCAAGTCCGCGGTCCAGCGCCGGGTCGAGGCCGATCTGCACCGGCTGCTGCACGAGGTGGTCGACAGTGACTTCCCGTTCCTGGGGGCCTGCTACGGGATCGGCGCGCTGGGCAGCCACGAGGGCGCGGTGCTGGACCGCCAGCACAGCGAGCCGGTCAGCTGTGTCGAGATCACGCTGACCCCGGAAGGACGGGCCGATCCGCTGTTCAGCGTCCTGCCCGGCACGTTCAGCGCGTTCACCGGGCACAAGGAGGCGGTCCGGACCCTTCCGCCACACGCGGTCCGGCTGGCCGAGAACACGGCCTGCCCGGTGCAGGCGTTCCGGGTCGGGGCCAACGTGTACGCGACCCAGTTCCACGCCGAACTGGACGCCGTGGGCATGTGCACCCGGGTCGACGCCTACAAGTACGCGGGCTACTTCCCGCCCGCGGAGGCCGACGAGGTCAAGGCCATGTCGCAGCGCAGCGACGTGACCCAGCCGCCGCTGCTACTGCGCCAGTTCGTGGCCAACTACGCGGACCGCTCCCCCGTCACCGCGGCCTGACGTAACGCGGACGCGGTGGCGCGGCCGTCGGGGCCGAAGACGGGCGGGTCGAGCACGGTGATGGTCAGCTCGTCACCCTCCGGCCCGGGACGGTCGGGCAGGCGGCCGGTGATGACGGTGCCCGGTGCTCCCGCCACACCCGCCACGCGCAGGTCGGCCTCCCAGCCCGCGCCCGCGGGCCGGCTGGCCGCCACCGTGCCGGTCAGCACCAGGCCGCGGCCGGGGTGGGCGCCGGGCACGGTCCGTTCGGGATGCACGCCCGCCACCTGGTCCGGGCCCTGCGGGACGAAGCCGAGGTAGCCGATCAGCTCGGCCACCCGTCGGCTGGCGGGCCGCAGCACCACCTCATCCGGCGCCCCCAGCTGGAGCAGCTCACCGCGGTCGAGCACGGCCAGCCGGTCGGCGAAGGCCTGGGCGTCGGCCAGTTCGTGAGCGACCAGCATCGCGGGCACGTTCCGGGCCGCCACCAGCGACACCACCAGGTCGGTGAGGGACCGGCGCAGGCTGGCGTCC
>DATDIH010000433.1:0-4802 GCA_036521155.1 Streptosporangiaceae bacterium | reverse complement strand
GTCTCGTCGAAGTCGTTGACGTCGAAGACCAGCCGCCGCTCCGGCGAGGCGAACGCGCCGAAATTCGACAGGTGGGCGTCCCCGCACAGCTGCACCCGCAGCCCCGACGCGGGCGTGCCGGCCAGGTCTGCCGCCATCGGCAGGGCGGCCCCCCGGTAGTACGTGAACGGGGACACCAGCATCCGCCCGTGCCGGACTGGCACCAGCTCCGGCACCCGCGACTCCGCCTGGCCCAGCAGCAGCCCGACTGGATCCCGCTCCCGGCCCGGCCGGAATTCGGCATGCGAGTCCACCGGCGCCTCGGCCCTGGCAGCCTTCCCCCGGGCTACCCGGTCCGCGCGACTCAGATGCTCCACCGGCGCAGCTCTCCCCCGGCCAGCTGCACGCGCACCAGACTTCCGGGCCCCAGCACGATCAGCCGTCACCGTCATGACCACTCCCTCCGGGCCCCGGCCGCGCGATGCCGCCAGCTGACCCGCACCGCGGACGGTCCCCAGCGCTGCTATCAGGCAAGCGCGACAGCTCAAGGCCACGCATCCCCCCGCAGGGGTGATAAACGGCATCCGAGGCTGTTGAAATGGAGGGGATGCTTCGATGCAGCGGGAGGTCGGCGTGCAGGGAAACGGCGAATCAATGGACACGGTGGCGGTCCACGGCGGGGAACGCCGGCCCGGGCCAGAGGGCTCGGTGGTCTTCCCCATCTACCAGGGCACGGTGTACGAAGTCGAGCCGGGCACCAGCTACCACGACCTGAAGTACATCCGGCTGAACTCGACCCCGTCCCAGCAGTACCTGCACGACAAGCTGGCTGCGCTGGAAGGCGCCGAGGCCGCGGTGGCCACCTCGTCCGGGATGGCGGCGGTGACCACGACCCTGCTCAGCCTGATGCGGACCGGGGACCACCTGCTGGCCAGCGACTGCCTGTATGGCGGCACCCATGACTTCCTGACCGAGCACGCGGCCGACCTGGGCTGGTCGGTCACGTTCGTGGACGCCGGGCAGCCGGAGACCTGGGACGCGGCGCGCACCGACCGGACCAGGGCGTTCCTGGTCGAGACGATCACCAACCCGCTGATGCGGGTCGGGGTCCTGGATCAGGTGGCCAGCTTCGGCCGCCGCGAGGGCATCGTCACCATCATCGACAACACGTTCGCTTCCCCGGTGAACTTCCGCCCGCTCGACGCCGGCTTCGATGTGGTCTCCCACAGCGCGACCAAGTACCTGGGCGGCCACTCGGACCTGGTGGCCGGCGCGGTGATGGGCCGCACGGACCTGATCGAGCGGGTCCGCAAGACCCTCAACCACTTCGGGGCCACCCTCGACCCGCACGCGGGCTTCCTGCTGGCCCGGGGCATCAAGACCCTGGCCCTGCGGGTGCAGGCGCAGAACGCCAGCGCGCTGGCGCTGGCCCGGTTCCTGGCCGGCCACCCCGCGGTCGCCGCGGTCAACTACCCCGGGTTGCCGTCACACCCCGACCACGAGCACGCGGCCAAACTGCTGTCCGGCTTCGGCGGCATGCTCAGCCTGCGGCTGCACGGCGGCGAGCCCGCCGCCCGGGCCCTGCTGGACACGGTGACGCTGGCCTACTCGGCGCCCAGCCTGGGCGGCGTGGAATCACTCATCACCCAGCCCGCCATCACCTCACACGCGGGCATGAGCGCCGAGGACCGGGAGAAGATCGGCATCACCGACGACCTGGTCCGGATCAGCTGCGGCATCGAGAGCACCCAGGACCTGATCGCCGACTTCGGCCAGGCCCTGGACCAGGTCGGGGGTTGAGCCACCGGAATTCGTAACCCGGTCATGGCCTTGTACAGGGCCGTGGGCGTGCGCATCAGCCAGAAGGTAGCGGTCAGTGTCGTGTTCGTCGCGGCCATGTTCATGTCCATCATGGACGCGACGATCGTCAACGTCGCGCTGCCCACCATCGGCCGGGATTTCAAGGTGGCCAGCACGGCGGTGGACTCGATTTCGATCGCGTTCCTGGTCAGCCTGGCCGTGTTCATACCGGCGTCCGGCTGGCTCGGAGACCGCTTCGGCGGCAAGCGGGTCCTGCTGACCGCGATCGTGGTGTTCAGCACCGCCTCGGCGCTGTGCGGGCTGGCTTCCAGCCTGGGCGAGCTGGTCGCGTTCCGGATCCTGCAGGGCGCGGGCGGCGGCATGCTGGCCCCGGTCGGGATGGCCATGTTGTACCGGGTGTTTCCGCCGGAGGAACGGATCCGGGCCTCGGCCATCCTCACCGTCCCCACCACGTTCGCCCCGGCCCTGGGCCCGGTCCTGGGCGGCCTGCTGGTCACCGACCTGTCGTGGCGGTGGGTGTTCTACGTCAACGTGCCGATCGGGGCCGCGGCGCTCGTGTTCGGCGCGCTGTTCCTGAAGCAGTCAGCACAGGAGCAGCCGGGCCGGTTCGACCTGCCCGGCTTCGTCCTGTCCGGGCTGGGCCTCGGCCTGCTGATGTACGGCGTGTCAGAAGGACCGGACCTGGGCTGGCACCGGCCCGAGGTGCTCGCGACCATCGCGGCCGGGGTGGTGCTGCTGGCGGCCACGGTGGCCGTCGAGCTGCGGTCGCCCGCCCCCATGGTGGACCTGCGGCTGCTGAGCAACCGCCTGTTCCGGGCGGGAAACGGGGTCACGATCCTGGCCTCGGTCGCCTTCCTCGGCACCCTGTACGCGATCTCGCTGTACTACCAGAACGGCCGTGGCCTGAGCGCGCTCGGCTCCGGGCTGAGCACCTTCCCCGAGGCGTTCGGGGTCATGGCCGGCGCGCAGCTGGCCAGCCGGGTGCTGTACCCGCGCCTTGGCCCCCGCCGGCACATCACCATCGGGCTGACCGGGACCACGGTCTCGATCGCCCTGCTCGCGCTGATGGGACCGCAGACCAGCCTGTGGTGGGCCCGGCTGCTCATGCTCACCCTGGGGCTGTCCATGGCGCAGGTGTTCGTCCCGGTCCAGGCCGCGTCGTTCGCCACCATCACCCCGGCCGCCACCGGCCGGGCGGCCAGCATGTTCAACGCCTTCCGCCAGCTCGGCGGCGCGATCGGGGTGGCCGTGCTGACCACCGTCATCGTGGCCGTCGGGCCCGTCCACCAGGCTGGCGGGCACCTGGTGGCCAACCTGACCGCCTACCGGATGGCCTTCCTGGCCGCGGCCGCGATCTGCCTGTGCGGGGTGGCGTTCTCGCTACGGATCCACGACGCCGACGCCGCCTCCACCCTGCCCCGCCGCCGTCAGTCCGGCCCCGGGCCTGCCGCCGAGGCCCGGGCGGCCTGAGCTCAGGGCCGCAGCGCCAGCTTGCCTACGGTGGCCCGGTTCTCCAGCTCCGCAAGCGCCTTCGGGCCGTCGGCCAGTTCGTAGGTCGTGGGCTGGCCGGGAGTGAGCACCCCGGCCGCCATGAGCGCGAACAGCTCACCCATGACCTCGCCGAAGATCTGCGGCGCGGACTGGATCAGCACGCCGATGTTCAAGCCGATCACCTGCACCTGATGCCGGTAGACCAGGTCCCAGTTGGTGACCGCGGCTTCGCCGCCGGCCAGGCCGTACACGACGACGCGGCCGGTGACCCGCCGGGCCGCAGCCAGGCTGACGTCGAGCGTGGCGCCGCCGGTGGACTCCAGCACCAGGTCGGCACCGTGGCCGCCGGTCAGCCGCAGCACCGCGGCGGCGAGGTCAGGACCGCGGGAGTCGAGGACGTGGTCGGCGCCGAGGGCCCGCACGGTCTCGTGCTTGGCCGGCGAGGCGGCGGCGATGACCGTTGCGCCGTAGTGCCGGGCCATTTTCACCGCGGCCTGGCCGGTCGTGCCCGCCGCGGCGTGGATCAGCACGGTCTGCCCGGCGGTGACGGCGCCGAGGGGCCGGAGCGCGGCCAGCGCGGTGGGCCAGTTCACGACCAGGCCCAGGGCCTGCTCCGCGGTCCAGCCCGCGGGTACCGGCAGCACCGAGACCGCGGGTATCGCCGTGTACTCGGCGAAGGCACCACCGCCGATACCGACGCCGATGACAGAGGTTCCGGGCTCCCGACCGGTCACCGCCTCGCCCCGGGCGGCGATCTGGCCAGCCGCCTCGATGCCGGCCAGGAACGGAGGCTGCGGACCGCCCAGGAACGTGCCGTGGGCCTGGGAGATGTCGACGAAGTTGACCCCCGCCGCGATGACCCGGATCAGGACCTCGTCGGGGCCCGGGACCGGGACCGGCGCGTCGGTGATCAGGCACAGGTCCTGCGGGCCGTTCCGGGACGTCTGCTGCAAGGCGCGCATGGTGGCGGGGAGGTTCATGGTCATCGGCTTCCTCAGCATGGGCGATCGAGGCCGGATGGCCTACACCCGGGAAGACCCGATGGGTCCGGGAAAGGAATCGCTCGCTACGCCGGGCCGGGCCAGAGCCCGAACACGGCGACCAGTCCCGGATCGCCGAAGGATGAGATCCGGCCGATGCCCGCGGCCGTGGCGGTGAGCACGCAGATTCCGTACGGCTGGTAGTTCCCGTGCTGGTCACGGCGGTGGACCACCGCGGCCGGCTGTCCATTGGCGCTGGTGGCCCGCATGCGCCAGTCACCAGGCGAGCCCAGGAGGTGATCGCGCAGGAACGGCACGCAGGTCTTGCGGCCGGCGAACCAGGTCCGCAGGGGCGTGGCCTCCAGGATGGCGTCCTCGGTCAGGAGCCGCTCCAGCGCAGCAGCGTCGGCAGTCTCGAACGCCGCGATGTACTGGTCGAGGATCACCCGGGCCCGCGGGCCGGCCGGCTCGGTGATCTGGTCGGCGCCCAGGGCCAGTTGCCGCAGCCGGGCCCGGGCCCGCTGCAGCGTG
>DATDIH010000432.1:0-2019 GCA_036521155.1 Streptosporangiaceae bacterium | reverse complement strand
ATCTGGACGACGCTGCAGGAGACGGGGCTGCCCACCGCGCTCCCCTTCGCCCTGGTCCTGCTGGTCGTCGCCCTGCCGCTGCCGCTGGCCGCCTACTTCTGGAGCGCGCGTGCTCGAGGCCGACGTCGAGCTTGACCGCCGCGAGTTCCGGCTGTCGGCCGCCTTCGCCGTGGGCGCGGGGGAGCGGCTCGCCCTGTTCGGCCCGTCCGGGGCCGGGAAGACCACGATCCTCGAGGTCATCGCCGGGCTGCAGGAGCCAGGCCGGGGCACCGTGGTGCTGGACGGCCGGGTACTGACCCGGACGGCCGCGCCGCGCCGCCAGGTGCCGCCGTGGCAGCGCCGGGTCGGCCTGCTGCGCCAGGATCCCGCGCTGTTCCCGCACCTGACCGTCCGGCAGAACCTGGCGTACGCGGCCCGGACCCGCCCTGGCCCCGGCACCGGCCCGGACGAGATCACCAGGATCGCGGAGCGGCTGGGGATCGGCGGGCTGGTGGATGACCGCCCGGCCCGGCTGTCCGGCGGCCAGGCCCACCGGGTCGCGCTCGGCAGGCTGCTGGCCAGCCGCTGTGACACGCTGCTGCTCGACGAGCCCTACAGCGGGCTGGACGCCAGCCTGACGCGTGACCTCACCGACCTGGTCCGGGAGGTGGTCGCGGCCCGGCAGGTGCCGTCCGTGCTGGTCGCCCACGAACTCGAGGCCGCGCAGGCCTTCGCGGACCGGATGGCCGTGCTGGACCAGGGTCAGATCCTGCAGCTCGGGTCGCCCGCCGAGGTGGTGATGGCGCCCGCGGCCCGCCGGGTGGCCGAGCTGGTGGGGTACCGCTCGTTCGTGCCGCTGCCGGAGGACCCCGGGACGGTGGCGGGCGTGCACCCCGACCGGGTGCTCCCGGGCCGGCACCCCGGCCGGGGCGTGGTGCTGGCCGGCCCGGTCCGGTCCTGCCGCCCGTCCGGGGCCGGCTGGGAGGCCACTGTCGAGACGGCCGGTGCCGAGCGGGCCAGTACCGGGAGGGCCGGTGCCGGGAGGGCCGGTGCCGGGGCGGCCGGTGCCGGGGCGGGCGGGACGCTGGTGCCCGTCCGGCTGCGCGAGGCGCCCGCCAGCGGGGAGGACTTCGCGTTCACGGTGCTGGCCCCGCCGTGCTTCAGCCCGGACGGGACCCGGGTCACCCGCGCCGAGGAGGTGCCGACGTGACCGGGATGGCCGCCGCCGGGCCCGGAACGGGCGGACCGGAGCCAGCAGGCGCGAGGCTGCGCGGGCTGCGCCAGGCCCGCGGCTACTCCCAGCAGCAGCTGGCCGGGATGGCCGGGGTGTCGCGGCAGGCCGTCTCGGCGGTCGAGGCTGGCCATTCCGACCCCTCCCTCCGGGTGGCCCTGGCCCTGGCCAGCGCGCTGGGGGTGACCGTCGAGGAAGTGTTCGGGCCGGGCATTCCCGCGCCCGTGGTGGGGGCCCGGCCGGTGGCGCCGCTCGGCGGCGAGGGAGCCCGGGTCACCCTGGCCCAGGTGGGGGACTCGTTCGTGGCGCTGCCGCTGGCCGCGGAGTCCGCGACCCGGGCCGGGTTCCTGCCCGCGGGCGGGCTGGTCGCGATGCCGTCCGGCCCGGCCCCGGCGACCCCGGTGCGGCCGCTGGGCCCGCCCCGGCCGACCCTGGTGGTGGCGGGCTGTGACCCGGCCCTGCCGCTGCTGGAGACCCCGCTGGCGCTGCTCGACCCCCCGGTCGGGTTCAGCTGGTGGCCGTGCAGCAGCGGGGAGGCGCTCCGGCTGGCCGCGGCCGGCCTGGTCCACGCGGCCGGCGCGCACCTGCTGGGCAGCTCGGGTGAGTACAACACCGGCCCGGCCGGCCGGGAGCTGCCCGGCGGCGGGGCCGAGGTGGTCGGGTTCGCGTCCTGGCGGGAGGGCCTGGTGCTCCGGCCGGGCCTGAACGGCAGCGTCCGCGGGCTGCGCGACCTGGCCGACCGCGGGCTGCGGCTGGTCAACCGGGAAGAGGGGTCCGAGGCGCGCCGCGTCCTGGACCGGGAACTGGGC
>DATDIH010000431.1:0-28963 GCA_036521155.1 Streptosporangiaceae bacterium | reverse complement strand
GGGTCAGATGCAGAAGAGGATGGCCCAGACGGCTTTGCCGCGGCCGACCATGGGGCTCCAGCCCCAGACGTCGCTGAGGGCGTCGACCAGCTGGAGGCCACGGCCGCACTCGGCGTCCTGAGCGGGAGCCTTGAGCACGGGGGCAGCGTCACTGGGGTCGAGGACCGCGCACATGACCTCACCCGCCCGGCGGAACAGGCGCAGGCCGATGCGGGTGTCGCCGCGGGCCGGGCCGCGTTCCTCGCCGTGGGCCGGGTCCTGGCCCGCGTGGCACATGGCGTTGGCCACGAACTCGGCCACGATGACTTCGGCGTCGTCGATGAGGGGGTTCAGGTTCCAGCGGGTCAGGGTGGACCGGGTGAACCGGCGCGCGTTCTTGGCGGGCTGCGGGCCAGGGGTGAGCGTCAACGCCATCACCGCCGGGGCATCCCACCAGTCCGACGGCATCCGGACCACGCGCGGGCGGTCCGGCGTAAGCTGCCGTGGCTTGGCACCGTTGAGCACATCGTGAGGCACCGGCCGAACCCTGGTACGCGTTGGCAGCGGAACCTTACGCTGGTCCCGGTTGTGAACGCTAACACCAACCGGGTTCAAACTTTCCGACCTCATAGCGACCCCGGACACTGGTCAACCGCCAATCCTCGTTGCTGGCGCAGCCCTTATCTTGCCGGACATCGCATGCATATGCAAGGCCAAATGCACGTTCATTTGGCGCGTGCAGATGCTCCGACCATTAATGCGGCAACCAGCCCCGATATGGTGCACGGACGGTATTTGTAACCGCTTACATAAGGACCGCACAGGGGCCGCGGAAGGGTGGGGTCGGGCGGCGCCGAGGGGTGGTTACGGGCATGCACAAGGCGCGCACCGGGCGGGCTGACGGCGACCGGAACGGCGGGCGCCGAGTGCACAAGTGCGCACAAGGAGCGGAGGCATGACATCGATGCCAACGATCGTGAGGTCACTCAAAGTGCTCACGAGGGTAGGCCGACGGCGCCGGGGCGGTGCGCGCGAGGTGGGCCGTAACTGCGGGCGGGCGAAAGCCGGGGCGCGACAGAGGTTACGGGGACGGCCAGGCACGGGAGGCGGGGGCGGCGGATCACAGGGGAGCGCACCGGGATGGGCGGGACCATCGGGCCGGGGGCCAGAGGCGGCGGAAGCGGTGGCGCGGTAGGGGTTACGGGGATGGGGGTGAGGGCGCGGGGGTGGTGAGGGCGGGGGCCAGGGGGTGGCTGGCGCAGGTCAGGGGGGACGGCTTACGGTGTGGGGGGACCTGGAATGGGACTCTTTTCGCGAAACTTTTCGGGAGTGGCTCATGCTGGTGGCCGGAGTGGACAGCTCGACCCAGTCCACGAAGGTGGTGCTGTGCGAGGCCGACACGGGCGCCATCGTGGCCAGCGCGGCCGCGCCGCACCCGGACGGGACCGAGTGCGATCCCGAGTACTGGTGGCAGGCCCTGTCCAAGGCCGGCGGCGGCCTGCTGAACCAGGCCGCCGCGGTGGGGGTGGCCGCCCAGCAGCACGGGATGGTGGCCCTGGACGAGGCGGGCCAGGTGATCCGGCCCGCCATCTTGTGGAACGACATGCGGGCCGCGTCCCAGACCCGCGAGCTCATCGCCGAACTGGGCGGGCCGGGCGAGTGGGCCCGGCGCACCGGCAGCGTCCCGGCCGTGTCGTTCACCGTGACCAAGCTGCGCTGGATGGCCGAGCAAGAGCCGGAGAACGCCCGGCGCCTGCACCGGGTGGTGCTGCCCCACGACTGGCTGACCTGGCGGCTCGGTGCGGGCTCGACCCCGGACGGGGAGCCGGTCACCGACCGCGGTGACGCCTCCGGCACCGGTTACTTCTCCCCCGCCGACGGGCAGTGGCTGCCGGACATCGCCGCGGCCGCGCTGGGGCGGCCGGTGGCCACGCCGCGGCTGGCCGGGCCGGCCGAGGTGACCGGGCAGACCCCGGACGGGGCGCTGCTGTCCGCCGGGACCGGCGACAACATGGGCGCCGCGCTGGGGCTGGGGATCACCGAAGGCGACGTGGTGGTGTCCATCGGCACCTCGGGCACGGCCTACGCCATGACCTCGGCGCCCGCCGCCGACGAGACCGGGGCGGTGGCCGGGTTCGCCGACGCCACCGGGAAGTTCCTGCCCCTGGTGGCCACGGTCAACGCGGCCCGGGTGCTGACCGTGACCGCCCGGCTGCTCGGCACCGACCCGGCCGGCCTGTCCGGCCTGGCCCTGGCGGCCGAACCGGGGGCGGACGGGCTGACCCTGCTGCCCTACTTCGACGGGGAACGCTCCCCCAACCGCCCGGACGCCACCGGCGTGCTGAACGGCATCACCAGCGCCAACCTGACCCCGGAGAACATGGCCCGGGCCGCGGTCGAATCGGTGCTGTGCTCCCTGGCCGACGGCATCGGCAACCTGGCCGACTGCGGCATCACCCCGCGGCGGGTGGTGCTGATCGGCGGGGCGGCGCAGTCCCCGGCCGTGCGGTCCATCGCGCCCGCCATCTTCGGTGTGCCGGTGACCGTCCCCGAGCCCGCTGAGTACGTGGCTCTGGGGGCCGCCCGGCAGGCCGCATGGGCCCTGCGCCAGTCGACGGGGGCCGGCGCGGCCGGGCCACCCGACTGGGCCGGGCCGCCGACGGAGACATTCACCGCCGAACCGCGCCCCGATATCCGCGATCGATACGCCACGCTGCGGGACGACACCCTGCCGTGGCACGAAAGGACGCAACGTGACCACAGTTGATGACCCGTACGTGCCGGTGCCCGAGGACAAGTTCTCGTTTGGCATCTGGACCGTCGGCTGGCAGGGCGTGGACGTGTTCGGCGGCGCGGTACGCCCGCCCATGGCCGCGGACCGGGCCGTGCGCAAGCTGGCCGAGCTGGGCGCCTACGGCGTCAACTTCCACGACAACGACGTGTTCCCGTTCGAGGCGTCCAACGCCGAACGTGACCAGCTCATCGCCGCCTTCCGCAAGGCCCTGGACGAGACCGGGACCAAGGTGACCACGGCCACCACCAACCTGTTCGGCCACCCGATCTTCAAGGACGGCGCGTTCACCGCCAACGAGCGCGACATCCGCCGGTTCGCGCTGGCCAAGGTGATGCGCAACCTCGACCTGGCCGCCGAGCTGGGGGCCAGGACCTATATCTTCTGGGGCGGCCGCGAAGGGGCCGAATCCGGCGCGGCCAAGGACATCCAGGCCGCGCTGGCCCGGTACGCCGAAGGCCTCGACCTGCTCTGCGACTACGTCATCGAGCAGGGCTACGACATCAAGTTCGCGATCGAGCCCAAGCCCAACGAGCCCCGGGGCGACATCTTGCTGCCCACCCTCGGGCACGCGATCGCGTTCACCAACCAGCTCGAGCACTCCGAGATGGTGGGCATCAACCCGGAGATCGGGCACGAGGAGATGGCCGGGCTGAACTACGCGGCCGGCATCAACCAGGCGCTGTGGCACGGCAAGCTGTTCCACATCGACCTCAACGGCCAGCACGGGCCGCGCTTCGACCAGGACCTGCGCTTCGGCGCGGGCAACGTGGGCGGCGCCTTCTGGGTGGTGGACGCGGTGGTGAACGCGATCGAGGCCGGCGGCTACGACGGCCCGATCCACTTCGACTACAAGCCGCCGCGTACCGAGAACGACGAGGGCGTGTGGGTGTCGGCGGCCGCCTGCATGCGCAACTACCTGATCCTGCGGGACAAGGTGCTGAAGTTCCGGGCCGACCCCGAGGTGCAGGCCGCGCTGGCCGCGTCCAAGGTGGCCGCGCTGAGCGAGCCGACCCTGGCCGAGGGTGAGACCTGGCGGGACGTGCGCGAGGTCAGCATCGACATCGACGCCTACGCCGAGCGCGGGCTGGGCTACGAGCAGCTGGACCAGCTGGCCCTGGAACACCTGTACGGCGTGCGCTGACTGTTTAATGCTGGCGGTTTGCGGGGGCCTGGGTGTACCCGGGCCCCCTAAGCTCAGTACATGAAACGGGCGACGATCAGGGACGTGGCGGCCGACGCCGGCGTGTCCATCGGCACGGCCTCCAAGGCCCTCAACGGCCAGGGCCGGCTCCGCCCGGAAACCCGCGAGCGGGTGGCCGAGGCCGCGCGGCGGCTGGGCTTCGCACCGAACCCGCTGGCCCAGGCGCTGCTGGCCGGGCGCACGTACACGGTCGGGATGATCACCACCGACAGCTTCGGCCGGTTCAGCATCCCGGTCATGCTCGGGGCCGAGGACGCGCTGGGGGCCGGCCAGATCTCGGTGTTCATGTGCGACACCCGGGACGACCCGGAACGTGAGCGCCGGTACGTGGAGATGCTCACCGCCCGCCGGGTGGACGGGCTGCTCGTCACCGGCCGCCGGATCGAGCCGCGGCCCCCGGTCGGGACCCGGCTGGGCATCCCGGTGGTGTACGCGATGACCCAGGCGGCCGGGTCCGACGAGCCCGCCGTGCTGCCGGACGACGTGGGCGGCGGGGAGGCGGCCGGGCGGCACCTGCTGGAGACCGGACGCCGGCGCATCGCGCACGTCACCGGGCCGGAGCGGTTCCTGGGCGCGCGGCACCGGGCGGCCGGCCTGGCCGGCGCGCTGGCGGCCGCGGGCACCCCGCTGGACCCGGACTGCGTGCTGTACGGGGAGTGGAGCGAGCGCTGGGGCCGGGAGGCGACCGCACGGCTGCTGGAACGGCGCCCGGACACCGACGCGATCTTCTGCGGCAGCGACCAGATCGCCCGCGGAGCCGGCGACGCGCTGCGGGCGGCCGGGCGGCGGGTGCCGGACGACATCGCCCTGGTCGGCTTTGACAACTGGGACCCGATGGTGCGGGGCTCGGATCCGCCGCTGTCCAGCGTGGACATGTGCCTGGTCGACGTGGGCCGGGCCGCGGCCGAGGATCTGCTGGCCGCCATCGGCGGTGAGCCCGCCCACGGCGTGCGTACGGTCCCCTGCCGGCTGGTCGTCCGCGAATCTTCGCGGGGACCCGCGAAACCGACCTTCGACAGCAACGGATGACCAAGCGGACTGTTAAGCCCGCTGATCGTGGGCAGACCCACCCCGTACTGGACTTGCTCAGGAAAGGGGTACGTGATGAACACGATGGCGTCCACGCCCGTAGAGCCGTCCCCGCTCCCGCCTCAGCCCGGGCCGATGCCCGAGCCCTCGCCGGTGCCACCGCTGCCGGAGCCGATGCCCGAGCCCTCGCCGGTGCCGCAGCCGCCGGGACCTGGCCCGTTGCCACCGCAGCCAGGGCCGGCGCCGATGCCGCCCGAGCCGATGCCGGACCCGGGCCCGCTGCCCGCGTAGCCGCCCCCTGTACGCCGGTGTGGCCCGCAAACCGTAACGTTGGTCCTACCAGCGATTTAGGGAGCGGTGCATGCGGGCGGCGAGGCTGTACGGGGTGGGCGACATCCGGGTCGGGGACGAGCCGGTCCCCGAACCCGGGCCGGGCGAGACCCTGGTTCAGGTCACCGCGGTCGGTCTCTGCGGCTCTGACCTGCACTGGTTCAGCGAGGGCGCGATCGGTGACGCCCAGCTGTCCCAGCCGCTGGTGCTCGGTCACGAGGCGGCCGGGGTGATCGCGGCCGGTCCGCGGCGCGGCCAGCGGGTGGCCATCGACCCGGCCATCCCCGACAACACCTGCCGGGCCTGCCGGGACGGCTACCGCAACCTGTGCCCGCACGTCCGGTTCTCCGGCCACGGCAGCACCGACGGCAGCCTGCGCCAGTTCATGACCTGGCCCGGCGAGCTGCTGCACCCGCTGCCGGACGAGCTTTCCGACCGCGACGGGGCGGTGCTGGAGCCGCTCGGGGTGGCCATTCATTCGATCGACCTGGGCCATCTGCCGTTCGCGGGCCGGGCCGCCGTGGTCGGCTGCGGGCCGATCGGGCTGCTCACCATCCAGTTGCTGCGGCGCTCCGGGGCGGAGTCGATCCTGGCCTTCGACCCGTTGCCGCACCGGCGGGAGGCCGCGGCCAAGCTGGGGGCGGACCAGGTGGTGGACCCGGGCGAACTCGGGCCCGAATTCGAAGCGCTCCCGGAGCTGGTCGGGTACGGGGTGGACGTCGCGTTCGAGATCGCCGGGGGCGACGCCGGGGTGGGGCTGGCCATGCACGCGACCCGGCCCGGCGGGCGGGTGACGCTGGGCGGCATCCCGGACGACGACCACATCGGGTTCGGCGCCTCGCTGGCCCGCCGCAAGGGCCTGACCATCGCCATGGTGCGCCGCATGAACGAGGTGTACGAGCGGGCCATCAGCCTGGTCGCGCGGGGCCAGATCGACACCGCCTCGCTGGTCACCGACCGGTTCGGGCTGGACGCCACCGCGGACGCCTTCGCCACCGCGACCAAACGGGCCGGTCTCAAGGTCGTCGTCGAGCCCTCAATCGAGGGCACCGCCGAGGGCACTGGGGAGTCCGCAGTCGAGGCCAATGGAGGAACTACGCGATGACGGTGACGGTCCTGGTCCCCAGCGAGGACGGCCAGACGGCGCTGACCAGGCTGGACTGGGCCGAACCGGTCCGCTACCGGCCGGGTGAGCCCTGGCCGGAGCAGGCGTCGTCGGCCGAGGTGCTGGTCGTGCCGGCTCCGTGCCGCGACCCCGGCCAGCTGCTGGCGGCCATGCGGGAGCTGCCCAAGCTGCGGATGGTGCAGACGCTCAGCGCCGGCACCGAGCTGTGGGAGGGCAAGCTGCCGGACGGCGTGCTGCTGTCCAACGCCCGCGGCGCCAACGGCGGCGCCACCGCCGAGCTGGCCATGGCCGGCCTGCTGGCCGTGTACCGGCAGCTGCCGCAGTTCATCGCCGACCAGACCGCGCACCGGTGGAACCAGCACCAGACCGAGACCATGGCCGGCAAGCGCCTGCTGGTGCTGGGCGCGGGTGACCTCGGGCAGCACCTGAGAGCCATGGCGGAACCGTTCGGCGCGAAAGTGACCCTGACCGGGCGATCGGCCCGGGCCGGGGTGCGCGCGTTCGACGAGGTGCCGGACCTGGTCGGTACCCAGGACGCGGTGGTGGTGATGGTCCCGTCCAACGCGGAGACCCGGCACCTGGTCGATGCGGCGTTCCTGGCCCGGATGCCGGACCGTTCCGTCCTGGTCAACGTGGCCCGTGGCCCGGTGGTGGACACCGGCGCGCTGCTGGCCGAGCTGACCTCGGGACGGCTGCGGGCCGTCCTGGACGTGACCGACCCGGAGCCGCTGCCCGCCGGCCACCCGCTGTGGGACGCGCCGGGGGTGCTCATCCTGCCGCACGTGGGCGGGGCCACCGACGGCACCCTGGACCGTTCCTGGCGGGTGGCCGCCGAGCAGATCACCGCGTTCGTGGCCGGTCACGAACCGCCGAACCTGGTGCCCGCGTGAGGCCACCGGTGCGGATCGCGGTGCGGGCCGCGGTGCTGGACGTGGCCGCGGTGCTGGTGTTCGTGGTCATCGGCCGGGCCAATCACGGGCACGGGGAGGCCGTGGCCGGGGTGGCCAGCACGGCGTGGCCGTTCCTGGCCGGGCTGGCCGTGGGCTGGCTGGCCGCGCGAGCCTGGCGCCGCCCGGCCGGGCTGTGGCCGTCCGGGGTCGCGGCCTGGCTGGGCACGGTGGCCGTGGGCATGGCGCTCCGGGTGCTGGCCGGCCAGGGCACGGCGCTGTCGTTCATCGTGGTCGCGCTGGTGTTCCTGGGACTGTTCCTGCTGGGCTGGCGGCTGCTGGCCCGGTTCGTGCTCGCGTCGCGCGCGTCCCGCGTGTCCCGACCGAAGGAGACCTCATGAGCCGTCCGCCGCTGCCGCCGTTCACCGAGGACACCGCCCGGCAGAAGGTCCAGGCCGCCGAGAACGCCTGGAACACGCGCGACCCGGAGCGGGTGTCGCTGGCCTACACCGAGGACTCGGTGTGGCGGAACCGCGACACCTTCGTCACCGGCCGGGCCGGGATCGTGAAGTTCCTGGCCGCCAAGTGGGACCGGGAGCTGGACTACGCCCTGCGCAAGGAACTGTGGGCGTTCCACGCCAACCGGATTGCCGTCCGTTTCCAGTACGAGTGTCACGACCCGGACGGCCAGTGGTGGCGCAGCTACGGCAACGAGCTGTGGGAGTTCGACGAGAACGGCCTCATGGCCCGGCGCGAGGCCAGCATCAACGACCTGCGGATCGCGGAGCCGGAGCGGCGGATCTTCGGTCCCCGCGAGGACGGCGACCGGACGCTGATCCCCTTGCAGTAGCGGCCTGGGCCTGAGGGGACCGGGCGCTGAGCGGCCCGGCGATGTTAAGGGTCCGGGATCGCGGGAAGCCGGAACAGACCCGGGGCGCCGTAGCCGGTAGGCGGGGCGGCGTCCCGGGCCTGATGCCGACGCTCAGCGAGGAGGACTAAGCACTATGGCCAACGAACTGAACGGCCTCCGGATCGCGTTCCTGACCGCCAACGAAGGTGTGGAGCAGGTGGAGCTGACCACGCCGTGGCGGACCGTACAGGACGCGGGCGGCCAGCCGGAACTGCTGGCGCCGAAGACCGGGCAGGTCCATGCGTTCAACCACCTGGACAAGGCCGACACGTTCGACGTCGACCACGCGGTCGACGACGTGGACCCAGCTGACTACGCCGGGGTGGTGCTGCCCGGTGGGGTGGCCAACCCGGACCAGTTGCGCATGGTGCCGGCCGCTGTGAAGTTCCTGCAGTCGTTCGTGGCCGCGGGCCGGCCGGTGGCGGTGATCTGCCACGGGCCGTGGACACTGGTCGAGGCGGACGTGGTGCGCGGCCGGACCCTCACCTCCTGGCCGAGCCTGCAGACCGACATCCGTAACGCGGGCGGCACCTGGGTCGACCGGGAGGTGCAGACCTGCACCAACGGGCCGAACGTGCTGGTCTCCAGCCGCAAGCCCGATGACCTGCCTGCGTTCGGCCGGGAGTTCGTCAGGGTATTCCAGCAGGTCGCCAACGAGGGCTGACCCGTAAACTGCGGGCATGGAGCTCCCGGCGGGCACGGGGGCGGCGCGCCGCCCGCGGGAGTCCGGGGCGGACGGCGAACCGGCCGCCGCCCCGGCCGTCGCGTTCGTGATCAATCGCACCCGGGTCCGTGACCCGGACCGGTTCGCGCGCGCCTGCCGGGCGGCCGCGCTGGCCCGGGGCTGGGCTCCGATGTTCCTGCCCACCACCCGGGAGGATCACGGCGAGGGCCTGGCCCGGCACGCGGTCATGGCCGGCGCCCAGCTGGTGTTCGCGGTGGGCGGCGATGGCACGGTCCGGGCCTGCGCCAGTGTGCTGGCCGGGACCGGGGTGCGGCTGGCCATCGTGCCGCGCGGCACTGCCAACCTGGCCGCCCGGGCGCTGCGGGTGCCAAGGCGGTTGCGGGCGGCCCTGGCTACTGGCTTCGGTGATCACGAGACCGTGCTGGATCTGGGACTGGCCGACGCGACGCCGTTCACGGCCATGGCCGGCATCGGCCTGGACGCCGCGGTGGTGGAGGCGACCCGGCGGCTGCTCAAGCTGCGGCTGGGCTGGATCGCCTACGCCCACGCCGGGCTGGCCCAGCTGAGCGGGGCGCCCAGCCAGTTCACGGTCCGGCTCGACGACGGGCCGCCGCTGCGGCGGGCGGCCCGCTGTGTGGTGGTGGGCAACGCCGGGCTGCTGCCGGGCGGGTTCCCGCTGCTGCCGGACGCCCGGCCCGACGACGGTCTGCTCGACGTGGGCATCCTGGCTCCGGCCAGCCTTTTCGGCTGGGTTCACGTCGGCTACCGGGTGCTGACCCGCAGCCGCCGCGACGACCACCGCTTGGAGCGCTACCGGGCCCGGAAGGTCGAGATCACCACCGACCAGCAACTCCCCCGCGAAGCCGACGGTGAGATCATCGCTCCGGCCAGGGAACTGGTGGTCAGCCTCCGGCCCCGATCGCTCATCGTGCGGACCCCCAAGCCCTGATCAGGGGAGTCATGTCTGCGTCGCGGCGTTCCGCCACCTTGTTCCTGATGGTCGGGCTGCCCGCGGCCGGGAAGACCACCCGGGCCGAAGAACTCGCGGCCACGCACCGGGCGCTGCGGCTGACCCCGGATGATTGGATGATCCCGCTGTTCGGGGATTCGATGGCGGGCGGCAAGCGCTGGGTGCTCGAAGGCCGGCTCATCTCGGTCGCCCTTCAGGCGCTGCGGCTGGGGACCAGCGTCGTGCTCGACTACGGGCTCTGGGGGCGCGATGAACGGTCGGCCCTGCGCTGGCTGGCCCGGTCGGCCGGGGCCACGTGCCACGTGGTCTACCTGCCCGTGGACAAAGACGTCCAGCTCGCCCGCATCGCCCGCCGCCAGGAAACGGCACCGCACCAGACGTTCCCGATGAGCGAGGCCGACGTGGACGCGTGGCGGCAGCAATTCCAGGTGCCAGACGCCGCCGAACTCGGCGACGGCGAGATCCCTGCCCCGCCCGCCGGGTGGCCGGGCTGGCCGCAGTGGGCGGCAGACCACTGGCCCACCTGCACCAGCAGCTAGCCAGTGGAGCAGGCCGGGCCGGCAGCGGTGATGAGGGTGCGGTCGGAGCGGAGCGGGAACCCGAGTACGGCAGGTGCTGGCCGGTCACGGGAAAGAGCAAACCGGGACGGAGGTTGTCTGCAGTTGGCGTTCAGGGTTGGCTCAGGACGCGGCACCATCGTGGTCCCAGGAGGTGATGGCGATGGGGTCGTATCTGGGATCGGGCTCGCACTGGTGGTCCTGGGGCCTGGGCGTGGCGCTGATCATCTTCTGGGCGCTGGTCATCTGGGCGGTGGTCGCCCTGGTCAGCTGGGCCCACCGGGGCCGCAGCGGGCCGGGCGGGCCCGGAGGCCCGGGTGGTCCGGGCGCGCCACCGGGCCCGGCGGGGCCGGAGGACCCGCACCGGCGGGCCACCCCGGAGGAAGACCCGCCCCGGCAGTACACGACCGGGGAAATCGACGCTGACGAGTACCACCGACAGCGGGGCGCGCTCAGCTCGCGGGCTTTTGCGGGCAGCGGAAGCCGGTCATGACTGCCCAAAACCGCAGAAACCTCCGACACGGCCCGTGTCGGAATGGACAAACGGGTGCGCGGTCAACAATTATTCAGGAAAATCGGGATTTCTGCTCAAGCTGGCGGTCTCTACTGTTACTGCTGGTTCGGGCGTTAGCACGAAGATCAGGACCATCGCCTCACCGCAATGGGGGCATCGGCCACTGGCCACGGCCGGGAGGCCTCGGGAGGGTGTGACCTGTCACTGGCGCAAGCCAGACATGGGAGGGGATCAACGGTGATGGACAGGACAGCGCTGGACAAGTGGGGGCCAGCCGGATCGGAGAGCCCGGCCGCGACATCGCTGGGCCTTACCCACCGGATTTATCCGGACGGCCGCGCGGTGGCTGTCATCCGCGGCGAGCTGGACGCGGCCACGGCCCCGGGGGCCCAGGAGTACGTGCGCCAGGTCATCGAGCGCAGCAGCGGCCCGGTCGCGGTGGACCTGAGCGGGGTGTCGTTCTGCGATGCGCGCGGGCTGCGGGCGCTGGTCGGCATGTCCGTGGCCGCACGGGCGGCCGGGCGGCGGCTCAGCCTGACCGGCGCCAGGCCCGGCATCACGAAGATCATGCGGATCACCGGGGTGGACGCCAACTTTCCCGAGCTGCGCGGCCCGCGGGTCCCCACCTCCTGAGCCAGTCCCCGAACCGGATCCTGAACCGCCCAGGAGCCGGGCGCTGACCTCGGTCATCACCGGTTCTGTACCAGGTAGTCCCGGACTGCGCTTAAAGTCCTCCATACGAGCGCTGAATGCGCACGGGAGGAAATAGCCGTGACGAGCTGCCGTCCGCTGGGCGGCCTGCGGAAGCGACTGATCCGCGGAGGCCGCTGGCTGGGTTGCGACCGCAACCCGCTGCGCCGGACTGTCGACCGGGCCGAAACGGCCATCCGGCTGACCATCCTGGTGCTGATCCTGACCGTCGTCCCCGCCGCCGCCGTGCTGGCCGGCCGGTGGGCGGACGACGCCGCCCTTTCCCAGGCGCGGCAGCAGAACGCGGCCACCCACGTGGTCTCGGCCCGGCTGCTTGACGCCGCCCCCACCGTCGGCGCGCCCGACCCCTACGCCGGCGCCGAGGTCGCCTGGGTCCCGGCCCGCTGGACCGCCCCGGACGGCCGGGCGCGGTCCGGGGACGTGCTGGCCCCGGTGGGCGCCAAGAAGGGCACCACCGTGACCACCTACGTGGACGCGTCCGGCAACTTCACCGATCCGCCGCCCGGGCACAACGAGGTGATCGGCAACGTGTTCATGACGGTCACGCTGGTCGGCCTGAGCCTGCTGGCCATCCTGCTGGCGGCCGAGGCCGTCAGCCACAAGCTCCTGGAGCGCCGGCGGCTGAAGGCCTGGGACACCGACTGGCAGGCGGTCGCGCCGCGCTGGACCGGCCGCCACCGGACCTGACCGTCAGGCGTGTACCGCTTCCGGCTGTACTCGCTCAGCTTGGGCTCGCTCAGCTGGCTCGGCTTGGGCTGGCACGGCGGGGGCGGGGGCGTCCGCGTCGCCGGAGCGGACCACCACCACCGGGCAGGGTGCCGCGTGCAGGCAGTCCCGGGCCACCGGGCCCAGCGGGGCCCGGGCCTGGGCCGCCGGGGCGGCCGGGCCGCCAGCGCTGGCGCCGCCGGGCTGGGCGCTGCCCAGGACCAGCATTTCCGCTCCGACCGACCGGTCGATGAGCACCCGGGCGGGCAGGCCGTCGGCCAGCTCCAGCTGCACGCCGGCCGGTGGCTGGGTCCCGAAGGCCTCGCGCACCACGGCCTGCATCTTCTCCCCCGCCGCCGGGCCGGGCACCCGCTCGCTGGCCCGCGGCTGCGGGGCGTAGTGGGGGGTCGGCAGCCGCCGGTCACGGACGTAGACCACATGGACCCGCATGCCGCGCAGTTGCGCCTCACGCCCGGCCCAGCGCACCGCGGCGACCGAGGCGGGCGAACCGTCGATGCCCACCAGGATTCGTCCGGTGGTGGGGAGAATTCGGGTTGGCATGGTCCCACCTTTCTCGCGATTCCGCTGATGGCCGCGTCTCCTGGCTGAGCCGCGCACGTACAGCAGAACATGCCCGCGCCACATAGTCCATCATGCACTTAGAGTGATGCATTTGGCTACAGGCGGTTACTACAATAGGGACTTACCTGGGACAACAGCAACCGGCCCGTAACGCCGCGCCGCCTGATTCGGGCTGCGTTACCGAGCCGGTGCCTATCCGAAAACTGGCCTCGGGCCGCGTTTTGGCGGGCTCAGCCGGTCTCGGCCGGTCTCAGCCGGGCTGGCCGGCGTCCTTGCGGGGCTCACCGCGATAGGTGCCGAAGGACCAGCGATTGCCTTCGGGATCGCGTACAGCGAAATCCCGGGATCCGTAGTCGGTGTCGTGCAATTCCATCAGGACCTCGGCCCCGGCCGCGGTGGCCCGGGCGAACAGGTCGTCGGGCTGGGCGGTGACCACGTAGGCGCCGAAGCTGCCGGGGGCCAGCGGCCACCGGTCCCCGTCGCTGGCCGGGCGGGCCGAGCCGAGCATGATCCCGCCGCCTTCGGGCCAGGACAGCTGGGCGTGGTGGACCTGGTCGCCGTCGGCGTAGACGACGGTCTCCTCGAAGCCGAACGCCTCGACCAGGAACCTGATCAGCGCGAGGGCGTCCCGGGCGCGGAGGGTGGGCCATACCTGGGGTGCTGGTGTCGTATCGCTCATGGCTGCGATCCTGCCTGGTCATCCGGGCCGTGGGCTTGTACGTTTCGGAACTCCTCGGCCAGCCACCGGCTGGGCGGGACGCCGGCCAGACCGCGGAACTCCCGGGCCAGGTGGGCCTGGTCGTAGTACCCGCCCGCGACGGCCAGGTCGGCCAGGGCGGGCGCGCCCCCCGACCCGACCCGGCGCATGAGCATGCGGCGGGCGCGATCGAACCGGATCACCCGGGCCGCCGCCTTGGGAGTCAAGCCGATCTCGGCCCGGAACCGGTTGTCCAGGTGCCGGGCCGACCAGCCGGTCTCCCGGACCAGTTCGGCCACGGGGACCGCGCCGCGGGACGTGAGCAGGGTTCGCCAGGCGTACCGGACCTCGGGGGCGATCAGGGGTGCGGTGTCCATTAGATCCAAGGGGCCCGTGCGCGACCGGATCGCCGGGACGGCTCCGGGGAGCGGCCCGAGGTCCAGCCCGGCCCGGGCGGCGAACAGCGCGTCCAGCATCGCGAACCGGCCGGCCCAGGTGGCCTCGGCCCGCATCCGGTCCTGCAGATCGGCTGCGAACCGGCCGATCACCTCGTCGCCCTCCAGGTCCAGGGTGACCAGGGCCCCGGCGGGCGCGCCGAGCAGGACCCGCGCGCCCAGCGGCGTCACGCCCAGCTGAATCCCAGACTGGCTGCCCTCGTGGGTGACCAGGGCCGGACTGGTGTGCAAGCCACCGACCAGGACCTGGTGAGCACTGGCGGCCTGCCGCGGATCGGGGTGCTCGGCGATGGTCAGCGGCTCGTCCAGGGTGATGATCACCGTCAGCCAGGGCGACGGCAGGCCACGGTGGCGGGCCGGGCGCTGGCCGGACTGCCGGTAGCCGTGGTACCAGGCCACCAGCGGCCGCAGCGCCGGCGGCGGCTGGTACCGCGCCGATTCCGAGACCATCGTGCCCCCAGTGCGGGCCGGGGCGAACCCGCCGGCCCTTTACGCCTTTGGCCTGCGGTTATTTTCCCACGAGGAGATCGTTCACACCAATATGCGGCTTCGGGGCACCCGAGGGACAGCCGGCGCGGCCGCGGCCGAGCGGCACCTCGGGAGCACCGCTCAAGACCGCGGCCAGCGCACCGGTCACCGCTCCCCCCAGGTGCGATGGCGGATACGGGTGATGAAGCTACCGGGCGTACCGGCGACGCCAGGGAGGAATCACTGTCCGGATTCGTCCGGGCATTTCCCCGCGGCCATGAGCCAGCCCCCAGAAGGTAAAAACCGCTGCTTGAAGCGGCAACAAGTTGGCCAGGGCCGACCCGCGGGCCGGCGGCGATCTGTATTCTCCTGGGCGATATACGGGGCAGATCGCACGTCCGAGGGGAACCCATGCCTGACGAATCAGCGCGCCCGCCTGCCTTAACGGAACTGGCCGCCTGCCGGACCCGCGGGGATTTCGGCCAGCTGCTGAGCCGGCTCCGCCGGTCGGCCGGGCGGTCCATCCGCGAGGTCAGCGCGGCGACCAGGATCCCGGTCGCGACGCTGGGCGACTACTTCAACGGCAAGCACCTGCCGCCGGCGCGGGACCGCACGCTGGAACGGATCCTTGAAGCCTGCGGGGTGACCGGCGGGGAGGCGGTGCAGGCCTGGCTGGCCGCGCTGGAGCGGGTCCGGGTGCCGCCCGGCCGCCCGGCCGCGGGCCAGCCCGCGCCCTACCGGGGCCTGGCCTTCTTCCGGACCGAAGACGCGGACTGGTTCTTCGGCCGGGCCGAGCTGTCGGCCCGGCTGGCCGCGCGGGCCGGGCAGATGCGGGCCCGGGGCCTGCCGCTGGTGGTGACCGGCCCGTCCGGGGCGGGCAAGTCGTCGCTGCTGCGAGCGGGCCTGATCCCCCGGCTCGGCCCGGGCACCCAGGCCATCGTGTTCACCCCCGGCCCGCAGCCGGCTCAGGCCCTGGCCGCGGCGCAGCGGGCGGCGGGCCGGGACACCGGGCCCGCGGGCCTGGCCGGCGACCCCGGGCTGGCCATCATCGTGGACCAGTTCGAGGAGGTCTTCGCGCCCGGGGTGACCGAGGACGAGCGGGACGAGCTGATCGAGACGCTGTACGCCGCGGCCCAGCCCGGGCCGCGCGGCGCCACCCTGGTCGTGCTCGGGCTGCGGGCCGACCGCTACGGCCGGGCTCTGGCCGACCCCCGGCTGGCCCGGTCGCTGCAGGACGGCCAGGTCGTGGTGGGGCCGATGACCGTCGAGGAGATCCAGGCGGCCATCGTCGAGCCGGCCCGCAAGGCGCGCCTCGACCTGGAGCCCGGCCTGGTCGACCTGATGCTGCGCGAACTGCGGCCGGTGCGGGCCCGCCGCGGCGCGCACGACCCCGGCGCGCTGCCGTTGCTGTCGCACGCCCTGCTGGCCACCTGGGGCGAACGCCGCTCCGGGCGGCTGACCATCGCCGGCTACCAGGCCAGCGGGGGCATCACCGACGCGGTGGCCCGGTCGGCCGACACCGCCTACGGCGAGCTCACCCCGGGCCAGCAGCAGGCCGCGCGGCGGCTGTTCCTGCGGCTGGTGTGGGTTACCGACGATGGGGCCGACGCGCGCCGCCGGGTCGGGCTGGACGAGCTCAACGGCGACAGCGACGGCGACGACTTGGCCGCGGTGCTGGACCTGTTCGTGGCCCGCCGGCTGCTGACCAGCGACGAAGGCACGGTGGAGATCACCCACGAGGCCCTGCTGACCGCCTGGCCGCAGTTGCGGGGGTGGATCGAGGAGAGCCGGGCCGAGCTGATCGTGGCCCGGCGGATCATCGAATCGGCGCGGATCTGGCTGGACTCCGGCCGGGACGACGGCGACCTGCTGCGCGGCGGCCGGCTGGCCATGGCCCGCGGCTGGTCCGCGGACCCGGAGCGGCGGGCCGGGCTGAGCGCGGCCGAGCGGGAGTTCGTGGACGCCTCGTTCGCCCGCGAGCGCGCCGAGGCGGCCGAGCAGCGCCGGGCCACCCGCCGCACCCGGCGGCTGGCGGGCGCGCTGGCGGTGGCCCTGCTGCTGACCGCCACCCTGGCCGGGTACGCGCTCCAGCAGCGCGCGGCAGTGGGCCACCAGCGCAACCTGGCCGACTCCCGGCAGGACGCGGCCGAGGCCCAGGACCTGCGCAACCAGGACCCGACCCTGGCCGAGCAGCTCAGCCTGGCCGCGTACCGGGCCGCGCCCACCTCCCAGGCCCGGGGCAGCCTGCTGACTTCCTCGGCCGCCCCGCAGGCGGCCCGGCTGCTGGGCCCGTCGGACGCGGTGCAGGCGGTGGCGGTCAGCCCGGGCCACCGCATCCTGGCCGCGGCCGCCGCCGACGGCACCGTCCGGCTGTGGAACGTCGCCCGCCCCGACCATCCGGTCAGCCTGGGCTCGCCGTTCGTGCGGCAGAAACAGGCGATCTACGCGGTGGCCTTCAGCCCCTCCGGCCGGGTGCTGGCGGTGGCGGGCGCCGACGACCAGATCCAGCTGTGGAACGTCGCCCGCCCGTCGGGACCGGTCCGGCTCGGCCCGCCGCTCACCGGGCCGGCCGGGACGGTGTACGCGCTGGCGTTCAGCCCGGCCGGGACCACGCTGGCCGCGGGCAGCGCGGATGACACGGTCCGGCTGTGGACGATGGGCGCGGACGGCACGCCCCCGGCGGCCGCGGCCCCGCCGGTCGTGCTGCACCCGGCGGGGAGCCCGGCCGGCACGTACGTGCAGGCGGTGGCGTTCAGCCCGGCCGGGACCGAACTGGCCGCGGGCACCACCGACGGCAAGGTCGCCAGGTGGGCCTGGCCCGGGACCCAGGGCCGGCCAACGGCGCTGCCTACCTTGTCCGGCCCGGCCGACGTGGTGTTCTCGGTCGCGTTCAGCCCCGACAGCCACCTTCTGGCCGCGGGCAGCAAGGACAAGACCGTGTGGCTTTGGGACGTCAGCAACCAGGGCCACCCCCGGCTGAAAGACCAGTTCAAGGGGGCTACCAGCTGGATCAACGCGGTCGCTTTCAGCCCGCGCGGGACGCTGCTGGCCGACGGCAGCAGCGACGGCTCGGCCCGGGTCCTGGACGTGGCCACCGGCGTGCCGGTGGCCACCCTGCCCGACCCGGGCCCGGTCACCACCCTGGCCTGGGACAGCTGGCAGCACCTGATCACCGGAGCGGCCGACGGCAGCGTCCGGGTGTGGTCCCTGCCGCCCGCCGACCTGGCCGCCGACGGCCTGGTCAACGGGGTCGCGTTCAGCCCGGCGCACCCCGGTGTGCTGGCCGTGGCCAGCGGCGACCTGCGGCTGTGGGACGCGTCCCGGCACACGCCGCTCGGCCCGGCGGTGACCGTGCCGGGGACCAGCCCCGGCGGCGCGGCGTTCAGCCCGTCCGGTTCGGTGCTGGCCGCCGGCTATCTGGACGGCACCCTGCGGATGTACCGGGTGACCGCGGCGGGCAGCCTGGTCAGCGAGGGGCCGCCGCAGCGGGCGTCGCGCACCGGCTACGTGGAGAACGTGGCCTACTCCCCCAATGGGCGCCTGGTCGCCACCGCCGACGATGACTACACGGTCAGGCTGTGGGACGTCACCGACCCGGCCCGCCCCCGGGAACTGGCCACGCTGGGCGGGTTCGGGTCCTACGTGTTCTCGGTGGCGTTCAACCGGGCCGGGACCATGCTGGCCGCGGGCAGCGCCGATCACACCGTCCGGCTGTGGAACATCACCGACCCGGCCCACCCGCGGCTGCTCGGCGGCCCTTTGACGGGGCCCGCCAACACGGTGTACTCGGTGGCCTTCGACCCGGCCCGGCCGGTGCTGGCCGCGGGCAGCGCCGACCGCACGGTCTGGCTGTGGAACATCGCCGACCCGGCCCGCCCGCAGCGGCTGGGCCGCCCGCTGACCGGGCCGGCCAGCTACGTGTACTCGATCGCGTTCAGCCCGGACGGGGGCATGCTGGCCGCGGGCAGCACCGACGACACGGTCTGGCTGTGGGACGTGACCAACCCGGGACGGCCGGCCCCGCTGGCCACGCTGACCGGGCCGACCGATCACGTGTACACGGTGGCGTTCAGCCCGCTCGGGACCGTGCTGGCCGCGGGCAGCGCCGACGGCAGCGTGCACCTGTGGGACACGCAGACCGCGGTGGCCGCCCGCGCGGTGTGCCGGATGGGCGGTGACCCGATCGACCGGTCCGAGTGGGCCCGCTACCTGCCCGGCACCCCGTATCGGCCACCCTGCCGCTGACGGCCACCTTGCCGCTGACGGCCGGGTCAGTTCAGGGCGGCGGGCTTGCGGGCGCTGAAGCGCATGACCGTGCCGCCCAGGGCGGTTTTGGTCTGCAGGTCGGTCAGGCCCAGGCGGCTCAGGGCGGTCTCCAGCTGGGCCGGGCGCAGCAGGGTGGTGCCCCGCCGCTCGCCCAGGTTGATGAGGCGGCCGGCCGCGTTGTCGGACATGTCGTAGCCGGCCAGCTTGCCGCCGGGCCGGAGCACGCGGACCGCTTCGGCCAGGGCCTTGTCCCACTCGATCACGTGGTGCAGCATCGCGGCCGACAGCACCAGGTCGAACCGGCCGTCCGGGAACGGCAGCGCGACGGCGTCGGCCCGCTGGACACTGGCCCGGCGGCCGAAGCTGGACAGCACCTGCTCGGCCATGCCGACCAGCTCGGCATCGGTGTCGGTGGCCACCATGCGGAACCGCGGGTACAAGGTGAGCAGCTGGGCGGTCAGGGTCCCGACCCCCGCCCCGATCTCCAGCCCCTCCCCCGACGGCTCCACATCCTGCAGGATCCAGGGCAGGATGATCCGCCGCGCCGCCAGCCGGTAAGGCAAGCTGGTCAGGATCGCCCTGGCGCTGGGCGGGCTTTCGGGCATGAGGTCAGCTTGCCATGCCCGCTGCGATGCCGCGTCCGCTGACCACGCCGGACGTCCTCTGCTGACGGCAGATTTTCTTGGTCCTGGGCCGGAAGTCCGGCCACGGTTGTTTCGACAGCAAAAATCGTGACCACTCTTCCGAAGGCGGGACACCATGCCATCTGCCACCGCTGATCCACCGCTGGCCGGGCCGCTCGACGAGCAGCTGACCGCGCGGCTGCTCCAGCAGCGCATCATCGTGCTCGGCGCCGAGGTCGACGACCGGATCGCCAACCGGCTGTGCGCCCAGTTGCTGCTGCTGTCGGCCGAGGACCCGCGCAGCGACATCAGCCTGTACATCAACTCCCCCGGCGGGTCGGTCAGCGCCGGGCTGGCCATCTACGACACCATGAAGCTGATCCCCAACGACGTCAGCACGCTGGCCATGGGGCTGGCCGCGAGCATGGGGCAGTTCCTGCTGTGCGCGGGCACGCCGGGCAAGCGGTTCAGCCTGCCGCACTCTCAGGTGCTGATGCACCAGGGCTCGGCGGGATTCGGCGGCACCGCGGCCGACATCGAGATCTACGCGGGCCAGCTGGAGCGGACCGGCCGGATCATGATCCGGCTGATCGCCCAGCACACCGGGCAGCCGGTGGAGCGGGTCGAGCAGGACAGCCTGCGCGACCGCTGGTTTTCCGCCGAGGAAGCCCGCGAGTACGGGTTCGTCGACCACATCGTGGAGAGCGTCAGCGACGTCCGGCCCACGATGAGCTCGCAGACGGCGGGGGTGTGATCGGTATGGGGCAGTACACGATCCCGACCGTGGTCGAGAAGACCGCCGGGGTGGAACGGGCCTACGACATCTACTCGCGGCTGCTGTCGGAGCGGATCATCTTCCTCGGCACCGAGATCGACGACGGCGTGGCCAACGTGATCATGGCCCAGCTGCTGCATCTGGAGTTCGCCAGCCCGGACACGGAGATCGGGCTGTACATCAACTCCCCCGGCGGCTCGTACAGCGCGATGACCGCGATCTACGACACCATGCAGTACATCCGGCCGGACGTGGTCACCACCTGCATGGGCCAGGCCTCGTCGGCGGCCGCGGTGCTGCTGGCCGCGGGCACGCCGGGCAAGCGCATGGTGCTGCGGCACGCCCGGGTGCTGCTGCACCAGCCGTCGGCCGAGGCCCGGGGCGCCCTGCCCGACCTGGCCGTGCAGGCCGCCGAGGTGGCCCGGATCCGGTCCGATATGGAAGAGATCCTCAGCCGTCACACCGGCCACCCGGTGTCGAAGATCCGCCAGGACACCGACCGGGACCACACGTTCACCGCCCAGCAGGCGGTGGACTACGGCCTGGCCGACGAGGTGATCAGCACGCGCAAGGCGGCCATCCCGGCCGAACTGCTGAGCGCCTGAGCAATGCTCACCGCCTAGGCAGCCAGGGAGTCCTGGAGTTCGTGCGGGTTCGCGGGGCTGGCCAGGGGCCTGGCCCGGCGGGCCCGCACGGCGTCCAGCGGAACCACGACCGGGAACGGCTCGTCCCGGCCCAGCAGCCGCTCGCGGCGGGCGCGCTCGGCCGCCACCCGGTCGGCCAGCAGGCGGCGGGCCCGCTCGGCGGCCAGTTCGCGGCCGACCTCGGCCAGCACGTCCGACAGCTCGACCCGCAGGGCGTCGCACACCGCGGCCAGGACCTCGGAGGAGGCTTCCTTGCGGCCGCGCTCGAGCTCGGACAGGTACGGCATGGACACCCGCGCGGTCCGGGCCACGTCGGCCAGCGTGCGCCGCTGCCCGTGCCGCGCCCGGCGCAGCACATCGCCCAGCAGCGTGCGAAGCAGGAGCTTCGGTCGCTGGTCAGCGGGCCCGATCGCGGTCAGTTTGGCCATGTCGCGTGCCCTCCCGGCGGCCGTTGACGTCACGGTCCTGTTGAGGTCACGGTAACCGGGAGCCTGCGGCCGGCCGAAGCGCTTTCGCGACCAGCGAAAGCGGCCGGGGTCCGGCTCAGGTGAGGACGACCAGTTTGCCGGTGGCCTGGCTGGTTTCCATGGCCGCGTGGGCCTGGGCGATCTGGCTGAACTGGTAGACGCGGCCGATCGGGACCGGGACCCGGCCGGCCGCCACAGCGTCGAGGAAGTCCTGCAAGACCGCGGCGGGCAGGTCGGCGGCGGTGCCGCCGTAGGCGGTGAGGCGCACACCGCTGGGCAGGTAGCCGATCGGATAGAAGTCCTTGATCGTCCACTGGTTGGACAGCATCCCGGTGAAGCAGACCGTGCCGTGCACGCGCACCGCGCACAGGGTGTCGGGCAGGGTCGGGGTGCCGACCAGTTCGAGAGCGGTGTCGGCGCCGCCGCCCAGGATGTCCCGCGCCTGGCCCGCCACGGTGCCGTCGTCGATGAGCACGTGGTGAGCGCCGATCGCGGTCAGCGCGGCCGCCTTGGCCGGGTTTCGGGTGGTGGCCAGCACGGTCATCTGCCGTTGGCGGGCCAGCACCACGGTGGCCATACCCACCGACGAGGTGCCGCCGCGGATCAGGATCGACTGGCCGGGCTGGCCGTCCAGCCCCACGGTCAGCGACCCGTAGGCGGTTTGCAGCATCTCCGGGATCGCGCCCAGCGTGGCCCAGTCCAGGTCGCTGCGGAACGGGATGACCTGGGCGGCCGGGACGCAGGTGTAGTCGGCGTAGCCGCCGTCGAAGGTCCGCCCCATCCCGCCCATCATGGTCGCGACCTGCTGGCCGGGCGCGAACTCGCCACCCGGGCACTGGGCGACCTCGCCGGCGGCTTCGATGCCCAGCACCCGCGGGAACGTCACCCCCTCGGCCAGCCCGAGCCGGGTGTGCAGCTCGGACCGGTTGAGGCCGAAGGCCCGGACCCGGATCAGCACCCAGCCCGGCGCCGGCATCGGGATCGGCAGTTCACGGATGGCCAGCGCGGACGGCGGCCCCGGCGCGTCCAGGACGATTGCCCGCATCGTGCCGGAGGCACGCCGGGGTGACGCGGGGCTCATCAGCTGGCCTCCTGGTCTGGGTCGCTGGTTCGGACGGCGGCGCGGAGGTCAGTCAGCATGCGGGTGAACTCGGCCGGGGAACGATCCCGAACGGCCAGGGCCAGGCGGCGGGTGAGCTCGGCTTCGACGGTGCGGGTGAGCTCGGCCAGCCGGCGCTGCCCGGCCGGGGTGAGCTCGATGATTGACGAACGCCGGTCACCCGGATTGGCCCGGCGGGCGCAGAGGCCGGCGGCTTCGATCCGGTCCACGATCTTGCTCACCCCGCCCACGGTGATGCTCAGCGCGGCCGCGATGTCGTGCACCCGGCATCCCGGCTCCTGGGCGATCACGGTCATCACCTCGTAGCTGCCCAGCGCCATCGCATGCTCGGCCCGGACCCGGCCTTCGACCGCGTCCCACAGCTCGACTTCCAGCCGCACGAGCGCACTGAACAGCGTGGTGAGCTCCGGTCCGGCGAAGTTCGATTCCATGGAAACTAGACTAGCAGAACTAGATTCCAAGGAATTTATTTATATCGAAGGTCTGGGCTGCGGGTCGCGGCGCGGGATGGGAGTCCGGTCGGCGCGGGCCCGGTGGGGGGCCCGGAGGGTGGGGGGCTCGGAGGGTGGCGAGCCCGGCGGGGTCCCGTCGGGCGGGAACTCGGCGGGTGGACCCGGCGGGGCGGGCCGAGATGTTGGGGGCGGGCGGACCCGGCGGGATGGCGAGCCCGGGGGTGGCCGACCCGCGGGCCTTGGGTGGGCGGGTGGTCAATGTACGCAATGGTCCCTTTGCCGACACTCTCCCGCATGGGTGGAAACTGCCCATGGCGAGTTCAAGTCAGTGGTCCGGCGCGTCGTGGTCGCTGTCAATCAGTCGATTGGCTGAATGTTCCTGGCCCGTGGAGTGGGGAGATGGCGCATGCCGCGTGCGAGTGTCGCTGCGGTCGCGATGGCGCACATGATGCCGGTGAGGATGAGCACTGTGGTGCGGGCGCCGAATGCCGAGGCGAGGAACCCGCCGACCAGGGTGCCCAGCGGGATGGAGCCCCATGCGACCAGGCGTGCCGCGCTGCGTACCCGGCCGAGCAGCCGGTCCGGTGTCACCTGGTAGACGTGGCTGTTGACCACGACGTTGAATGCCGGAGCGGCAAACGACCGGATCCCGGAAACGACGCCGAGGCTGAGGGCGTTCGGCAACAATGCGAGAACGCCGATTTCCGCGACCCACAGCCAGCCGGCCGTGACGATCACGCGGCGGGCGCCGTACCTGCGCTGCGCCCATGGCGCCACAAACGAGCCGAGCAGTCCGCCCACCCCGACGAAGGCGAACATCGCGCCGATCAGCGCCGGGGAGGCGCCCAGCTCCCGGGCGCGGACGACGAGCACCAGGGTGAGGGCGTTGAAGACGAAGTTGACCCCGCCGATCACGCCGACCGCGGCGCGCAGGAACGGCTGGCGCCACACCCAGAGCAGGCCCTCGGCGATCTCGGTCCGCAACCGGGTGGGCTGCCGGGCGCGGGGTTGCTGGAGTGGCCGGCGGATGAACAGCAGCGCGATGAAGGAGACCAGGTAGCTCACCGCGTCGGCCAGGAAAGGCAGCAGCCGGGCGGCGCTGAACAGCACGCCCCCGAGCGGCTGGCCGACTATATCGGCACCTTGGGTCTTGGCCTGGTTCTGCGCGATCGCCGCCTGCAGCTGGTCCCCGGTCACCAACTGCGGCAGGGCCGCGCCTTCGGCCAGGTCGAACAGCACGAACAAGCTGCCCTCGATCAGCGCGGCCACGACCACCTGGACCATGGTCAGCCAGCCCAGCGCGATGGTGATCGCGATGCTGCCCAGGGCGACCGCGCGGCCGGCATCGCAGACGAGCATCGTCCGCTTCCGGTCCCACCGGTCAACGAATGTGCCGCCGGGCAGATACAGCAGCAGGAACGGCAGCGTCTGCGCGAATCCCACGACGCCCGCCTTGGCCGGAGAGTGCGTCACCGCCAGCACCAGCAGCGGGTACGCGATCGAGGTGACCCGGGTGCCCACCGTGGACACCACCTGGCTGCTCCACAGCACCATGAAGTCGCGATTACGCCGAAGCGGAACCGGGCCCACCACCAGCGACCCCGGTTCGGAGCCAGCCGTGGTCTGGCGTGCACCCCGAGCCATGTCCTCTGTCTACCCCATCAAAGGCGGCGGAAGGCCCATGCGGGATTGCGGGGCGGCATGCCGCAAGGCACGGGCGATGCTGGTACGCCCGCTGCTTGGTCTACCATGGTGAAAGGCCGATCAGAGCCGGATCGTCTGTTCGATTATTAGCCCGCGAGCAGGGCATCGTTTTCCGATTCGGCCTCCCCCCTTCTCCTGATGGGAAAGGTCCTCGGGACCCACCTGCCTTCCGCGGCTCGCGGCTTGTGCGTTGAGCCTGTCGTGCTGGCCAGCTGTCGGCCGAACGTGCTCTCGCCACCGGGATGATCTGTGCTGCTGTGTGGTCTTGCCTGTCAGGTGCGGTAGGCGGTGGAGATCGAGATCTCCCGCCAGCGGGCCTGGTCACGTGCGGTGCGGGCGAGCTTGTCGGCGACGGCGGTGAAGCAGTCCTCGCCGAGCTGGATGCGCTCCGGCAGGATCTCCCGGCCGGGCAGGTCCATGATCACCTTCGCGCCCTTAACCGGATCGCCAGGCTGGGCGTAGCTAGTCTGTTTCGCCCATTGGCGGGTCGCGCCCGCGGTGCCGGTGTAGTCCTCGATCCTCGCCTCAGCCGTGAGGAGGCTGCTGCCGTCGAGAAAGTTCGTGCGGAAGGCGCCGGGCTCGATCGCCGTGACCTGGATTCCGAGCGGTGCGAGTTCGTACCCCATGCTCTCGCTGAGGCCCTCGACCGCGAACTTCGTCGCGCAGTAGACCCCCCAGCCAGGGCGCCCGACGAACCCGCCGGAAGACGAGATGTTGATGATCTTCCCCGCGCCCTGCTCGCGCATGACGGGAAGAACGGCGCGGGTGACGGTGAGCAGGCCAAAGACGTTGACCTCGAAGACCGCTCGCGCCTCGGCGTCGGATACCTCTTCGACCGCACCGAGCAGACCGCGTCCGGCGTCGTTGACAAGCAAGTCGATCCTGCCGAACCGCGCGAGAGTTGCCGAGACCGCCGCGGCCGCCTCACCGGCGCTGGTGACGTCGAGCGGCAGGGCCAGGAGGGCGTCACCGGCGTCCGGGACCGCTTCTGTTATTGCCTCGGGATGCCGGGCGGTGGCGGCGACCTGGTCGCCGCGAGCGACCGCTTGACGGGTGATCTCGATACCGAAGCCACGCGAGGCCCCTGTGATGAACCAGACGCTCATGGGCTGTTCTCCTGTCGAAGCGCAGGTGGCCTTATCCGGTCGGCCGGGTTACGGCAGATGGGTGGGCCCGGCGGGAAGACGCCAGTAGTCGGCGGTAAGGAACGGAAGGCCGGAGGCAACGGCCCGGTCGCGAAGGACAGTGACCACTGGCCAGGGCCTCAGCCAGACGGTCTGATCGGTGACCCGCCCGTTGCCGTCGAGCTTGCAGTCGTCGATTCCTTGTAGGAGGTGGCCGTCGATGACGCACCTCCAGTACTCGACGAGCCGGCCGGCCGGGGTGAACCGGGCCAGGTACTCGCGTGGGCCCCGGATGCCGTCGAGGAGCTCGTGATACGCCTCGACGTTCTCCTGGCCGTACAGAGTCTTGGTGAGCATGGCGCTGTGCAGCGCGACGCCTGGCGCCAGCGCAAGACGGCCGCCCGGCCGCTGGCCGGCGCCCGCGTCAGGGTCTGGCGCGGGGGCCTTGCGGTCATCGAGCTGCCAGGCCGGCAGCGGCACGGCACCAGCCAGCGCGGGGAGTATCCCGTCCCGGAAGTTCGCGGCGACTCCCCAGGGGCGCTGCAGGACCGTGATGTCGTGGATCAGCCCCCCGATCTCGTCGGCCAGGACGGTTGCTCCGGAGATCTCGCGCTGGTCCAGGATCCCCGTCCAGAACAAGATGAGCCGCTCGTCGTCGCTCACCTGATCGGTGTATGTGAGGTCATCGACGATCCGGGTTCCCGCCGCGAGGTACCTCAGCGTGAGTTCCTTGCCGTGCAGGTCGGCGGTCAGGGTCGGCGTGTGGTAGGTCACGTCTTCCGCGAACAGGGCAGCCATCGCGGCGCTATCGCGCCTTTCCGCCGCTTCGGCGAAACGATGCGTAATCACGGTGGGCTCCTATCTGAGCTGATTGGCCTGGGGGCTTGGTAGAAGACACCCGCGCCGAGAGAGTCTCCTAGTCGTCGGCCCATCTCTGCTGAGAAGGCGAGGACGCCGCCGAGGGGCCGGTGGTGAAGTGCCACATGGTCGATCAGCCCTGAGCTGTCAAGGGTGAGGACGGTGACTCCCTGGAACCGCTGGCCCAGGGCCTCTAGCTCCCATTCGAGATAGCTGCGGTCAGGCGCCGCCGACTCATGGGTGAAGCTCAGTGTGTCGGTGATGCCGGCGGCCGTGCGCAAGCTCGTCCACACGTTCTCGCGCCCGTCGATCGGGGTGGCGAAGATGCTGCCTTCCAGCCGCACGTGCGGCGCCACCACCCGGGCAAACGTCGCTCCGGACTCATCGCGCAATGCCCCTGTCCAGATCGGGAGGAAAGAGCGGATGACCCGATCGTGTTCTGCTTGCATGGTCTTGCCTCTAATCCGGGCGGGCGGGCCGTGAGTCCCCGCGCACTGGTAGCCGACTGGCGTCCTGGTTCAGCGTCACTTGCAGCGCCACCGGACGGTGCCGGCGTCGGGGAGGGACATCGTGCTCGTTGAAGGCGGCATCGCTCGGCTGTCCTGGGTGGTTGCCGACCCGCCGGTCAACGGGCGGGCGCCGCGGCGTGCGCGCCTATGAACCGCAGCAGCCCGCTGTTGACCTGCTCGGCGTAAGTCCACGGGGTCGCGTGCGGCCGTCCGCTGAGGGTAACGAGCTGGATATCGCTGACAAGGCCGGCACGCGCTTGCCGGTCTTCTCAAACGGCGCCGCCTGGTCCGCGTCGCCCTGCACCACGAGCACCGGCACGTCGATCTTGCGCAGGTCGGCGCGAAAGTCGGTCTCCCACGTCGCACTGCACGCCATTGCCGCCGCCGACGACGCGGCGATCAGCACGGCCGGCGGTCCCGAACCGTGGTCTGCGAAGTACAGGTCGATCGACCCCGAGTTCCCCTCGCCGACGGTGACGTAGGGCATGACGCGATCCTTCCTGGGCTGGCGGGAAGGCTTCCGTCTGGAATATTGAGGTGTACAACTCAAACGCTAACATCTGAAAATGAGTTGTCAACCTCAAAAAAGGGAAGAAGTCAGGCCAGCCGCCTGCGCCGGGCGAGGTGACCCGCCCCGATCGCGGAGCCAAGCACGAACCGGAGGCAGCCCGCGTGCGCTCGCGCTGCCTCCGGCTGCCCAGCGAGCGATGAAATAGGCCGCGCAGCCCTGATGCCCGGGGCGCCTAAGCCGCCAGCGAGACGATGTGGTCGATCACGGTGTCGAGCGCGGCCTCCAGCGGAGCGACGTCGCGCTGGGCCTTAGCCAGCAGCAGCCCGCCCTCCACGGCGGCCATCAGCGTGCAGGCGAGCCGGGCGACGTCGGCCTCGGGCCGCAGCTCTCCCCGGGCCTGCATGGCCTGCAGGCCGTCGCGGATCGCCGAGATCCAGCGCCCGAAGGCGGCGGCCAGGTCCGACCGGGCCGCCGGGTCCAGGTCCGACAGCTCGCTGGCCAGCGAGCCAATATGGCAACCGCCCCGGCACTCGCGGCGGCGCATCGTGCTCACCACGTAGTCCCGCCATGCCCGGATACCCTGCAGGCTGTCGATCCGGCTCAGCCACGGCCACTGATGGCCTAGCACGGTCTCGCCCCGCCAGGCGATGACCGCGTGCACCAGGGACGCCTTGTCCCCGAAGTAGTGGTACATCTGCGAGCCGCTCACTCGGGCCGCCTGCTGCACATCCTGCAGGCTTGTCCCGGCCACGCCCTGCTCGAACATCAGGTCCGCCGCCGCCACCACGATCCGGTCCCGGGTCGCCCGCCCCTTCGGCGTCAGCTCCCCGGCGTCTGGCACCTTCGCACTGCCCGCCCCGCCATCAGCCATGCCCTGAACAATACCGTTTCTGAGGCCAGCAACTCAATTAATAGCGGAGTGAGCCACCCCGCCGCACCGGGGAGGCCGGGCGCTGTCTTGCGCGTCACGGTCGTGCTGGCCGGCCTCGGGCTGGCTGTGGACCTGTGGCTCCGCACCGGCTAGGAGCAGTCGGGCTGCCGTCAGTCGCGCCGCCGGGACGAGTGGGGCGGGTGGTCAATGTACGCAATGGTCCCTTTGCCTACCTTCTTATGTACGCAGAGGGACCATTGCCGTCTTTGGGGCGGGCTTGGCGAGCGGGCCGACGGACCTTCCCTGGCGAAGGGCCTCGTGGCGGGCCTTTCGGGGCGGGGTGCTGGCGTTCGGGGGAACGGGCGGGCAACATAGGGCCAACCTGGGCGGAGGAGGAAGTCAAGAGTGGGCAAAGTGCGAGTCAATTCGATGGTTGACA
>DATDIH010000430.1:0-20852 GCA_036521155.1 Streptosporangiaceae bacterium | reverse complement strand
CCGGACAGGTCGAACGGACGGTGGTGGCGGGCACGGTCACCTCCAGGCAGCGGCAGTTAGCTGACACCACCTGAATACCCTGGTCCCACCCATAGCACTAATGCCAAGATCATCAGTGACCCATAGAGAGCGCTGATGAGTCGGGCCTGGCACCAGCGGGCCGGTAGGTTCGGGCAGATGGACGTTCAATTCGTCGCGACCGTGGCCGTCATTACCGCTGACCCGCCGCAGAGCCGCAAGCTGTTCATGGACGCCATCGGCCTGCCACTCGATGGTGAGGGCGATGGCTACTACTCCAGCGGGAACATCCCCGGCCTTAAACACTTCGGCGTGTGGCCGCTCACGGAGGCGGCCGAGGCATGTTTCGGCACGCCGGAATGGCCCGCCGACCGGAAGGTCCCCCAGGCGTCGATCGAGTTTGATGTGAAGGACCCGGCGGCGGTCGCGGCCGCGGGCGAGGAATTGCGGCGCGCGGGCTACGAGCTACTGCATCCGGCCCGCACGGAGCCGTGGGGCCAGACGGTGGCCAGGGTCCTCAGCGACGACGGCCTGATCGTCGGCATCTCCTACACTCCCCCCTTCCACGACCGCGAGCCCGGCTGAGTACCAGGTCACCGCAGGGGCGGCGCGCTCGCTGGGGGCGCCGAGCTAGTCGGTGACCGTGGTGTAGGCCACGACGCCGCGGCGGATGGCGTCGATGGCGGCCCGGGCGGTCTCGGCCACGGTCTGGCCGGCCGGGCCGGAGCGGGGCGCGGCCGCGATCTGGTCCATCAGGTCGATGAGCTGCTTGATGGCCCGCACGAAGTCGCCCGGGGTCAGGTCGGAGTCGGACAGCACGTCTTCCAGCCGGGCGCCGCCCGCCCACTGGTAAGCGGCGAAGGCGAAGCCCAGGTCGGGCTCGCGCAGGAACGAGACGTGGTTGTCCTTTTCCAGCTCGTCCAGCCGGCCCCAGGTGCGGACCATGCGGCTGAGCACGTCCCGCACCTTGGAGGACGGCAGCCGGGGCCGGGCCCCGTCGTCGTTCTGCCGGGACTCGAACGACAGCGCCGAAACGCACGCGACCAGTTCCTGGGTGTCCAGGCCGTCCCAGTACCCGCGGCGCAGGCATTCGGCGGCCAGCAGGTCCAGCTCGCTGTACAGCCCGCCCAGCATGCGGCCTTCGGCGGTGACGGTGTCCCCGGTCAGGTAGCCCAGGCTCTCCAGCACCGCGCAGACGCGGTCGAAGGTGCGGGCAATGACATGGGAGCGGCTGGCCACCTTCCGCTCCAGCGCCGCGGTCTCCCGCTTCAGCCGCTGGTACCGCTCGGCGTACCTTGTGTGCTCGTCCCGGTCCGGGCAACTGTGCGCCGGGTGCTGGCGCAGCCGCCGCCGCAGGCTGGCGATCTCCTGCTGGCCCGAGGCCGCCGCGGGCCGGTCGTCGTCCCAGTCGGCGGCCCGGCGCGGACCCTCGATCTCCCGGCCGGCCAGCCGGTTGCGCATGGTGGCGGCCAGATCGCGACGGTGCTGCGGCGACCGGACGCTGAACGACCCCGGGATCTTGATCCGGTCGACGGCCTCGACCGGGACGGGGAAGTCGGCCAGCGACAGCCGTTTGACCTGCCGGTTGGCGGTGAGCACGAGCGGACCCTGCCCGGCCATGGCCGCCATCCGGGATCCGTCCCCGGCGGCTCCTCCGGTCGCCGGGGTCAGGTTGGGCCCGCGCCCACGCGACCCGCTCTGCCCCTGCGGGACGGTCTCCAGCACCACGGCCATCCCGGCCCGGCGGCCGCCCGGCACCCGGATGATGTCGCCGCGGCGCAGCGTCTCCAGGGACCGGGCCGCCTCGGCCCGGCGGGCGGCGGCCTTGCGGCGGGACTGGTCGGTCTCCAGGTCGGACAGCTGCCGCCGAAGGTCCGCGTACTGGGCGAAGTCGCCCTGGTCGCAGGCCATCTTCTTGGTCAGCTCGGCCATCAGCTCGGTATTGCGCCGGACCTGGCGGGCCAGGCCGACCACGCCCCGGTCGGCCTGGAACTGGGCGAAGGACGACTCCAGCAGGGTGGCCGCCTCGGCCCGGCCGACCCGGCCGGTCAGGTTGACCGCCATGTTGTAGGAGGGGCGGAAGCTGGAGTTCAGCGGGTAGGTCCGGGTGCCGGCCAGCCCGCCCACGGCCTCAGGGTCGGTACCTGGCTGCCACAGCACCACCGCGTGGCCTTCGACGTCGATGCCGCGCCGCCCGGCCCGGCCGGTGAGCTGGGTGTACTCCCCCGGAGTCAGCTCGGCGTGGGTCTCGCCGTTCCACTTGTCGAGCTTCTCGATGACCACGGTCCGGGCCGGCATGTTGATGCCGAGGGCCAGGGTCTCGGTGGCGAACACCACCCGGACCAGGCCGGCCGAGAACAGCTCCTCGACGATCTCCTTGAACGTGGGCAGCATGCCCGCGTGGTGGGCGGCGATGCCGCGCTGCAAGCCGGTCAGGAATTCGCCGTAGCCGAGCACAGCCAGGTCCTCGTCGGGAATGTCGCTGGTCCGCTGCTCGACGAACTCGGTGACGGTGGCGATCTCGTCGGGCTGGGTCAGCCGCAGCCCGGCCGCCAGGCACTGCTGTACAGCGGCGTCGCAGCCCGCGCGGCTGAAGATGAACTCGATCGCGGGCAGCAGCCCGGACGCGTCCAGGCGGGCCACCACGTCGGGCCGGTAGGGCGGCCGGGCCCGAACGGTCCGCGGGCCGCCCGACCGGCCGGCCATGGCCGCGTTGCGGCGGCCGGGGTGGACCCGCCGGCCACCGCGGCCGGGCCGGCTGCTGCCGGTCATCGCGTCCTGCGGCTGGGCCCACCGGTCCCGCTGGGCCATGCGCACCAGGTCCGGGTTGACCCGGCTCCCGGCCGGGTCGGTGAACAGGTCGTAGAGCCGGGTGCCGACCATCATGTGCTGCCACAGCGGGACCGGGCGCAGTTCGTCGACAATGACGGTGACCCCGTCGCGCACACTGTCCAGCCAGTCGCCGAACTCCTCAGCGTTGCTGACCGTGGCCGACAGGGCCACCACGGCCACCGACTCGGGCAGGTGGATGATGACCTCTTCCCACACCGCGCCGCGGGACCGGTCGGCCAGGTAGTGCACCTCGTCCAGCACCACGAAGCCGAGCCCGGAGAGCGTGGGCGACCCGGCGTACAGCATGTTGCGCAGCACCTCGGTGGTCATGACCACGATCGGCGCCTCGCCGTTGACACTGTTGTCGCCGGTGAGCAGGCCAACGGTTTTGCTGTCGTAGCGGCGGACCAGGTCGGCGTACTTCTGGTTGGACAGCGCCTTGATCGGCGTGGTGTAGAAGCACTTGAGGCCCCGCTCCAGCGCCAGGTGCACGGCGAACTCGCCGACCACGGTCTTGCCGGACCCGGTGGGCGCGGCCACGAGTACCCCGTCGCCGCTGTTCAGCGCGGTACAGGCCTGGAGCTGGAAGTCGTCGAACTCGAACTCGTACAACGCGCGAAAGCTGGCCAGCTCCGGATGGGCCTGGCGGTCGCGGAACGCCGCGTACCGCTGAGCCGGGGTCCGTGCGGGATATTCCGGGGAGTCATCGTCTCCCCGGTCGAGCGCAGGGGCCATACCCCCAGGTTAGTTGGTCAGTTCAGGTGGCTGGTGTCGGCCGGGTCATTGTCGGCCGGCTCGAGCGGGGAGGCCTCGTCGTCGTCCAGGTTCGCGTACGGGTCTTCGATCCGGGCCCGGCGGCGGTCATTGAAGTAGATGACCACCTCGGCCACCTCGACCAGGATCACGCAGGGGACGGCCAGCAGCAGCATGCTGATCGGGTCCGGGCTCGGGTTGGCGATACCCGCGAACAGGAACGCGCCGAACAGCATCAGCCGCCGCCACTTGGCGAACCGCGCGTGGGTCAGGATGTGGGCCATGTTCAGCAGCACCAGGGCCAGCGGCAGCTCGAAGGCCAGGCCGAAGCCGAGGATCATGCCCTGGAAATAGCTCAGGTAGGTGTCGATGCTGGGCAGTACCAGCACACCCTTGGGTGACAGCCCGAGCAGGTACTTCAGGCCCCGGCTCATCACGAAGTAGGCCAGCACGGCGCCGGTGGCGAACAGCGGCGCGGCAATGGCCACGAACAGGTACGCCCACTTCTTTTCCCGCCGGTACAGGCCAGGGGCGATGAACGCCCAGATCTGGTACAGCCACACCGGCGAGGCCAGGATCAGCCCGACGAAGAACGCGACCTTGACCCGGAGCATGAACGGGTCGAACACCCCCGTGACGACCAGCTGGTCACCAACGGTCTTGCAGCCGGTACGGCCGTTGATGCTGGCCGAGCAGAACGGGTGGGTGACGAACTGCCAGATCGGGTGGAAGAAGACGAACCCGATCACCATGGCCAGGATCAGGGCCAGGGCCGCCTTCACCAAGCGGTTGCGCAGCTCACGCAGGTGCTCGATGAGCGGCATGCGACCCTCAGAGTCGCTCTTCCTGGACGCTGCGAGCAGGCGCGAGCCCGCGACGCGCGCGCCGGACGCGGCATCACCCAGTTTGCTGGCCATGGTGGAGGTCTGCGGATCAGCGAGGCTGCTGGTCCGCGGACACCGCCGCCTTCTTGCTGGCCGAGTCCTTCAGCTCCTGGAGCTGCTGCTCCAGGCTGTCGATCCGGGCCTTGTGAGCCGCGCCCTCCGCCACCTGCTGGGAGGTGGCCTGCCAGGCCTCGTCGGTAGCGGGCGCGGGCGGGGCCGCGGGCGACGGGGCCGGGGCCGGGGCGGTCGCCGTGAGCTGGGCGGGGGCCGCGACCGGGGACTGGCCCTTGGCCTCGTCCTCGTCGTCGTGCATGCTCGAGACCTCAGACTTGAGGATCCGCATGGACCGGCCGAGGGACCGGGCCGCCGCCGGCAGCTTCGCAGAACCGAAGAGCACGATGATCACGATGGCGACAATCAGGATCTTCCAGGGACTGTCGAAAAGGTCGCCTATCATTTCCGTCCTCAGTGGCGGGGATGAAGCCCCCCCGCGGTCGGGGCATTTCTCTGGCGAGTGTACACGTCAGGCCCGGGCCTCCGGGAGACCTGACCGACCGTGTGCCGCTTGCAGATTGGTGAACATTAGGCCGCGGCGGGCGTAGTGACGCGTACCGCCGGCCGGGCGCTGTATGGGGATGATCGACGATTTCTGCCCCCTTCGGCCCGGGAGGAACGTTGCCCACAGGGCGTGACCGGCCCCCGGCGCCATGGCTGGACCCTGAGCGACGGCAGCAAGCCCAGTACCTGCGCAGACTCGCGCGGATCATCGCGGCGTCGGCCGGGACCGAGGAGTCCTGCGAGCTGCAGTGGCAGCAGCAGCGCCCCTTTCTGCCCTACCTGCTGGTGCGCGGAGTACCGGTATGGGTGGTGGCGACCTCGACCGGGCGGCGTTTCCTGTGGAACCGCTACCGATCACACGCCGTGACCGACGCGGCCGGAGCGGCCGAGGCGGTGCTGGCCGACGTCCGGCCCGGCGACGGGTCGCCGGAGCCCGAAGGGGCGGGGGGACGTTAGCTGGCGGTGTAGCCGGCCAGCGCGGCGGTGGCATCGTCGCGGACCTTGGCCCGCAGGTCCTCGGGGGCGACGACCCGGCCGTCCTCTCCCAGCCGCAGGGCCAGCCGCCGTACCCACTGGGTGTCCGGCGTCCGCAGCTGGATGCGGAGCCGGCCGTCGCCGAGCTCGGTCACCGATTCGGTCGGGTAGTACTCCGCCACCCAGCGGCCGCCCGGCGACACCTCCAGAACCACGTGCACGTCCTCGTCCGAGGGCCGGAACAGGCCCTGGTCCACGTCGACCGGCTGAGCGTCGTCCGGGACCTCGGCGGGCACGTCGAGCACCTCGGTGCCCAGGACGCGGTCCAGCCGGAACAGCCGCACCCCGTCGGCCCGGCGGCACCAGCCCTCCAGGTAGGCGCGCCCCTCCACCACCAGCAGCCGCATGGGATCCACGTCGCGTTCGGTGGCTTCGTCGCGGCCGGGCACGTAGTAGCGCAGGTGCAGCCGGCGCCGCCGGGCCAGCGCGTCCCGGATCCCGGCCACGGCCTCTTCCCCGGTGGGCCGGTCGAACTGCACCGCGACCTGGGACGCGGGCGCGGCGGCCTCCCCGGCGGCGGCTTCCAGTTTGGCGATGAGCCGGCTGAGCGCGGACCGGTCCTCCAGCCCGGGCACGTCGGCCAGCATCCGCAGCGCGATGAGCAGCGCGCTGGCTTCGTCCACGGCCAGCCGGAGCGGCCGCACGATGGACTCGGCCTGGCTGACCACGATCTCGCCGCCTTCGTAGGACAGGTCGATCGGGCAGTACGGGTCCGGGTCGCGCAGCTCGACGCACCAGAGCAGGTTGAGGTCGTCGACCAGTTCCCGCTCGGTCAGGCCGAAGGCGTCAGCGGTGTCGGCCAGGCCCACCGCCTGGCGACTGACCACGTAGGGCACCAGGGCCAGCAGCCGCTGCAGCCGCTCGGCCGAGGTAGCGGCCTGCCCGCGCGGCTTGCCGTCGCCGTCTTTACCCCCTTTACCCCCTCTACCCCGCGCGCTCATGCCAAGGCCCCCTTCAGGCGGCGGATGACCGCGTCGCGCAGGTCGGGCGGGTCGATCACCACGACGTCGGCGCCGAACGAGGCCACCTGGTCGGCGAAGTAGCCCGGCTCCGAGTACGGCACGCTGACCGTGTCCCAGCCGTCTGCCGCCGGGGTGGCCGGATCGGTGGCGAAGCGGCGCAGGCCATACCCGGCCCCGGCCCGGATCCGCAGCACGGCCGTGCTCTCCCGGCCCGGGGCCGAGTCGAAGGAGCGCACAACCTCGCGGACGTCAGTGTCGTCCGGCACGGTGACGCTGCCCGCCGGCCCGGAGAACCGGACCGGCCCCGCGATGCGGCTCAGCCGGAATACCCGCTCGGCGTCGCGGTTGCGGTCCCGGCCGGCCACGTACCAGCGGCCCAGCCGGTTGACCACGCCCCACGGCTCCAGTTCCCGGGTCTGCGGGTCGCTGCGGCCGGCGGCCCGGTAGGCGAAGGTGACCGGGCGCCGGTCCCGCACCGCCTCCCACAGCGGGCCGAAGGCCGGTTCGGTGGTGTGCACGCGAGGCTCGATGCTCTGCCGGGTGTCGGGGCCGACGTCTTCGGTGTCGATGCCGGCCGCCCGCAGCTTGAGCAGCGCGCCGGCCGCGGCCCCGGCCAGTTCGGCGTTGTGCCACACCCGGGCGGCCAGGCCCAGAACCGCGGCCTCATCCGGCTCCAGTACCAGTTCGGGCAGCTCGTAAGCCTGCCGCTGGACGCGGTAGCCGAGGTCCTCGCCGTCCAGCGGGCTGATCGGGCCGGTCTCCAGAGGGATGCCCAGCTCGCGCAGTTCTTCCTTGTCCCGTTCGAACATGCGCTTGAACGCCTCGGGCTGGTCAGGGTAGCCGCCCACCGCCTGGCGGATCTGTTCCGCGGTCAGGTAGCGCCGGGTGGACAGCAGGCAGACCACCAGGCTCAGCAGCCGCTCGGTCTTCCGCCGTGACATCGCCACCCCTTCTCCCCGTCCAACTGACATTCTCGCCTACCAATGCCAGTGCGAGTGCACTATTCGGGCCCGTGGCGGCCGCTACTCTGCCGGGGTGATCACTTGGCGGAACGGCACGGTGGCCCGGGTGCGGCGGGAATGGGCCGGTGCGGCCGAACTCGAGGTGACGGTCGAGGGTGCCGAGCGCCCGGTGCGGGCCCTGGCCTATCCGGCCCTGACCGGGCGGCCCGAGCCCGGTGACCGGGTCCTGCTCAACACCACCGCGCTGGACCTGGCCCTCGGCACCGGCGGGTACGCCCTGGTGGTGGCGGTCCCGGACCGGCTGCCGCCGGACCGCAGCGGTCCCGGCCACCTGGTCAAGGCCAGGTACACCCCCTTGCAGGCCATCGTGCTGGGCGCGGACGAGCAGGACTCGCCCCACCACGACGCGCTGCGCGACGCCGACGACATCGGCGGCATGCCCGTGGTCGTGGCCGACCTGCACTCCGCGCTGGCCCCGGTGCTGGCCGGCCTCTTTCATGAATATGGAAGGCCGGGGGCGGGTGCCCCGGCCCCGCTGCGGGCCGCCTACGTGATGACCGATGGCGGAGCGCTGCCGGCGTGGTTCTCCCGGACCTGCGCCACGCTGCGCGAGGCGGGCTGGCTGGCGGGCACGGTGACCGTGGGCCAGGCGTTCGGCGGCGACCTGGAGACCGTTACCTTGCACACCGGGCTGCTGGCGGCCCGGCACGTGCTCGGCGCCGACGTGGCCGTGGTGGCCCAGGGCCCCGGCAACCTGGGCACCGGCACCCGCTGGGGGTTCTCGGGGGTGGCGGCGGGCGAGGCGGTGAACGCGGTGGCCGCGCTGGGCGGCCGGCCCGTGGCCGCGCTGCGGATCAGCGACGCCGACCCCCGCGAGCGGCACCGGGGCATCTCCCACCACAGCCTGACCGCCTACGGCCGGGTCGCGCTGGCCCGGGCCGACGTGGTCCTGCCCGGCCTGGGCGGCGAGTTCGGCGCCCAGGTGGACCGGGAGGCGGAACCCCTGGCCCACCGCCACGCGCTGGTCCGGGTGAGTACCGAAGGCCTGGACGAGGCCCTGCGGGCCAGCCCGGCGCCGCTGTCCACCATGGGCCGGGGGCTGGACGCCGACCACGCCTACTTCCTGGCCTGCGCGGCGGCCGGCCGGCACGCAGCCACCTTGCTACCCAGTGCAACAATGGAGTCCTTTTCCTGATCGCCTCGGGGAGGAAACGACATGGGACTTCCGGTGAAGCTGCGTCACCTGCCGCAGCGCGTGGTGACCGGCGCCTTCATCCTGCAGTCCGGGATCGGCAAGTGGAACGCGGACGAGGCCACGGCCGCGCAGTTGCACGGGTTCGCCTCCGGCACCTATCCGTTTCTGGCCAAGCTCAAGCCGCAGGACTTCGTGAAGCTGCTGGCCGGGACCGAGATCGCGCTGGGCAGCGCGCTGTTGCTGCCGTTCGTGCCGACCGTGGTGGCCGGGGCCGGCCTGACCGCGTTCTCCGGCGGCCTGCTCGGCCTGTACGCCCGGACCCCGGGGATGCGCAGGGAAGGCACCCCGCTGCCCACCCCGGAGGGCACCGCGCTGGCCAAGGACGTGTGGATGGCCGGGATCGGTCTCGGGCTGGTGCTCGACGAACTGACCGACCGCGACTGAGCTGAGAGTTACTGATTGGGTACTCTGAGTTCGGTACGCTGACGCCGTGCACGCCGCCCCCGCCACCGCCGCGGACCCGACGGCGCCGGGCCGGCCGACGCTCCGGTCGCGGGCCGACCATGCCGTCGTCCCCGGCCTGATCGCTCTGGCCGCGGTGGCCGCGGAGGTGGTGGCCCGGGTCCTGATCAAGCTGCACGGCAACGTGTCCGGGCTGGCCCTGATCGGCAACGTCTACGGGCACCCCGGGCAGCTGCCGGCCGGGGTCAGGGTGTTCCACTACGCCGGGTACGACGGCCAGTTCTACTACCGGATGGGCCGGGACCCGGCCAGCCTGCACTGGTCCGCGTACGGCGTGACCCTGGACGAGTGGTACCGGCTGGTCCGGATCGGGTACTCGGCCCTGGCCTGGCTGGGCTCGGCCGGCGTGCCCGCGGCCCTGCCCTACGCGCTGGTCATCATCAACGTGCTGGCCATTGGCGCGATCGGCGCCCTGGGCGGCGCGCTGGCCCAGCAGGCCGGGCGGCACGCGCTGTCGGGTCTGCTGCTGGCCGGGTACTTCGGCTTCGCCACCAGCGTGGCCCGGGACCTGACCGAGCCGCTGGCCGCGGCCTGCCTGCTGGGCGGGATCCTGGCCTGCCGGCGGCGGCGCTTCTTGCTGGCCGCCGGGCTGTTCGCGTTCGGCGCCCTCACCCGGGAGACCGCGCTGGTGGCCCCGTTCGCGCTGGCCGTCACCCGGCTGGTGGCCCTGGCGCGCCGACGGGCCCGGCCCGGGCGGGAGGACCTGGCCTGGATCATCCCCGGCCTGGCCTTCGTGGCCTGGGAGGTCGTGCTCAGGCAGGCCACCGGCGTGTTCCCGATCCTGGGCGACGGTGGCAAGAACGCGGGCCCGCCTCTGGTCGCGGGCCTGCGGGCCATCGCGCACAACGTCGGCCACCCATTCGCGCCGGTCCCCGGCGCCCCCGGCGCGGTGCTCATCTGGGACCTGGAGTTTCTGGTCCTGGCCCTGTTCACGGTGAGCGCGCTGCTGGCCCTGCGGGCCACCACCGTGCCGGGCTACGAGCGGGCCGCCTTCGTGCTGTACCTGGTGGAGATCTTCTGCCTGGCCCCGACCAACTGGGACGGCTACGCCGACCTGCGTTCGTTCACCGAGGTCTACCTGCTGGCGGTGCTGGTCCTGTTCGCGGCGCCCCGGCGGCTGTGGTGGTACGCGGCCTGCGTGGCGCCGTTGTTCGCCACCGTGGCCATCTACCGCACCCAGATCCTTTAGTGGGCGGACTGCCAGTGGTGCAGGGCGGCCAGCAGGTTCTGGTGCCAGACCATGATCGTGTAGGGGCCGGTGCGGTAGGTGGTGGCCGGGGGGCCGAAGACGGTACGGAGCTCGCGGGCCGGGGACCAGTATGAGAAGTAGCCGGGCTGCTGGTCGAGCACGACGAAGTTGGCGTCATGGCTACGCCAGCCGAACCAGGAGCGGCTGGCTTCCCACTGGTAGGGCACCAGGCCGCCGAAGTGGTTCACCAGCGGGCGGATGGTGACCGTCCCACTGCTGTCCAGGGTGACGCTGCCCGCCTGCCAGTAGCCGCTCAGGCCGTGGGTCAGGTGATGGGCGGCCAGCCAGCTGGCCAGCCTGGCGTTGGCGGGCGGGGCGGGCGGCTGGGTGAGCTGGTAACCCAGGGCGGCCGCGTACCCGGCCAGCACGGCCAGCAGCGCCGGGGCCACCCACGGCCGGGGCCGGGCCGTCCAGCGCCAGGGCCGGGTGCGCGGCGCGGCCCAGCCGGACCGGGCCAGCCAGGGGCCCAGGGTGCGGCCGGCCAGGGCGGCCCCGAACGGGAGCACGACCGCGATCTCGCGGCTGTTCAGCACCCCCGAGGAGAAGCTGCTGGCCAGGTAGAAGGCCAGGTTGGCCAGGATGGCCACGGCCAGCACCTGGTCGATCAGGTCCCGGGCTCCGAACCGGCCGAGGACCACGGCCAGGGCCACCGCGACCAGGACCAGGCTGACCAGGTGCAGGGCCGCGAACACGACCGGAGCCCCGGCGGTGGTGCCCTGGAAGCCGGCCCCGAACAGGGTCAGCAGGCTCAGGCCGGTGGTCCGCGCGTGCGCGCCCAGCGTGGACCAGGTGACGACGTGAAACGGGATCGTATGCACGGTGTAGCCGCCGAGCGCCTCGATCGCGGCGGGGGCCCCGGCCGCGATCCCGCCCGCGGCCAGCGCTGCCCCGGCCAGCGACAGCTCGGGCCCGATGGCGCCGCGACCGGACCGGGTTCGCCAGGCGCGGACGGCCCGGGCCGCGGCGACCGCAGCCAGCGGGCCAATGCCCACCACCAGCACCAGCGGGTCGGCGATCGCCGCCCAGGCCAGCAGGAGCCCGGCCAGGACCGGCCGGTACCAGCGGGCGGGGGCGCGGTCCAGGACCAGCCAGGTGACCAGCACCGGCACGGCGGTGCCGATGTGCCCCACCGACAGCAGCAGCACAAAGATGCCCGCGCCCAGCTGGGGCGCGAGCATGATGCCAGCTGGCAGCAGGGACCGGGCCAGCCGCTCCCGGGTCCCGGCCCCGCCCTGCCCGTCTGAGCTGGGCCCGTCTGAGCTGGGCCCGTCTGGGCTGGTCCCGGCCCCACGGGCCAGCAGGACGGCCAGCATCAGGGCCAGCGTGTAGGTCATGGCCGCGGCGATGTGGGGCACGTCCGGCCCGAGCCCGCGCACCCAGCCGACCAGCATGTACTGGGGCAGCTCGGTGGTCCAGAACGACACGTCGGACATGTCCCAGCCCTGCAGCAGCAGGTTGCCGTGCAGCATGTCCCAGGCCATCAGGACGATGTTGGCGCCGTCGGAGTTGACCGGGTAGGTGGCCGACAGCCGGATGAACGCCGTGAACAGGCCGATGGCGAGTAAAGCGGAGCCGGCCGCGACTCCCCAGCGGCCGGCTGCCCAGCGGACCCAGCGAGCCGGGGCCGGAGGGTCAGCCGGGGCGATGTCACCCGCCGTCCCCGGCCCGGCCGCAGCGGCCGGGCCGGGAGCCGGGCGGGTCATCGGATTACGGTCCGGTCAGCTGGTGGCGTTGGGGCTGACCGCGCCGACGATGTCGACCACGAAGACCAGGTCGTCGGTGCCCTTGATGCCGGCCTGCGACTGGCCGGTCTTGCCGTAGGCGTCGCCGGGCGGGATGACCAGCAGGACCCGGCTGCCCACGGTCTGGCCGACCAGGCCCAGGTCCCAGCCCTTGATGACCTGGCTGGGCGAGGCGCCGATCTTGAAGCTGTAGGGCAGGCTGCGGGACCAGGACGAGTCGAAGACCTTGCCGGTCCGCCAGTTGACCCCGACGTACTGGGCCACCAGGTCCTCGCCCTTGGTCACGGTGGGGCCGGTGCCCTTGATCAGGGTCTTGGTCACCAGCGAGGTCGGCGCGGTGGCGTTCTTCGGGATCGTGATCGTGGGCGCCTTGTTCGCGACCGCCTTGCTCACCGTGGGCAGGCTGCCGCCGCCGCTGTAGGTCTGCGAACCGGTGGCCCCGACCGTGCCCGAGTTGTACTTCTGGATCAGGTCCAGCACGAACACCAGCGTGTCGCTGCCGGTCACCCCGAGCTCAGAGTTGCCGCTGGTGCCGTACCCCTCCTTGGGCGGGATGACGGCCAGCACCCGGCTGCCGACCTTCTTGCCGGTCACCGCGCTCTGGATGCCGGGCAGCAGCGAGGCCGGGAGCACCTGCGGGGAACTGGAGTAGGTGGAGTCGAGCAGCTTGTTGGTCTTGCCGCTCCACACGTAGATGGTGAAGTTGGACAAGAACAGGTCCGACTTCGTGATCGTTGCCCCTTTACCCTGGACCAGGGTCTTGACCGCGAGCGTGCTGCTCGCCTTCTCCTTGGGAATCGTCACCGTGGGCTTGGAGCCGAAGGACCCCTTGGCGGTCACGGAGCTGTTCGCCGGGGGCGGGGCGGACGAGCCGCAACCGGCCAGCGCCAGGCCGGCGATCAGCGGAACGATAAAGAGGGCAACGATGCGTCGCATGGTATTGAAGAACCTCGCAATGGTCGGTTAGAGCGCCGCCAGCCTACTGGGAGCGCGGCACTACCGAATGCCAGCCAGCAGATTCCGGTTCCATACCAAAACCGTGTAGCCCTCGGGGTGCAGGGTCCGTGCGGGGTGCCCGAACGCGTGCACCGCACCCGACCATTCGGCGGTCCAGGCCCCCGGCCGCGCATCGTCCACCACGATAAACGTGGCGCGGTACTGCGCGGGATCGTACCAGTCGCTCCGGTTACCCCAGGTCACCGGGTGAACCAGCTGCCAGTGCCGGTTCAGGGAGATCTGCCGCACCGTGACCCGGCCACCCGCGTCCAGCGTCGTGCTGTTGGCCACCCAGTAGTCGGTGGACAGGCCGGCCCGCAGGTGGTGGGCGACCAGCCAGCCGGCCAGCGCCTGGTTGTCGGGGGTCCGGGCGGGCTGGCTGGCGTGGTAGCCGAGCGCGGCCGCGCCCGCCACCAGGACCAGGGCCAGCGTGGCCAGCCGAGGGGTGGGCCGGGACCGGCGGGCCAGCAGCGGGGTGGCCAGCTGGCGGCCGGCCAGCACGGCCGCGAACGGCAGCGCAGCCGAGATCTCCCGGGTGCTGAGCAGATCCTGGGCGTACGGGGTGATCACGTAGGCGGCCACGTTGACCGCGATGCCCAGGGCCAGCCCGGGCACCAGCAGGTCACCGGAACGGCCCAGCCGGGCCAGGGCCAGGGCGAACGCCACCACGGCCGCGGCCAGACCGGCCAGGTGCGTCACCGCGAACAAGGTCTCGGGCCAGGCCTGGCCCGCGGAGAACGACACCCCGAACAGCGCGGCCAGGCCCTCCGCGGTCAGCTTGACCACGTGCGGCAGCTCGGCCCAGGTGGTGAGCTGGGTGGCCACCGGCCGGAGCACGTAGCCGCCGCTGATCCGGATCAGCGCCTCGATCGCCCGCGCCAGCAGGACCGAGGCCACCGCGGCCACGGCCAGGCCGGCTTCGAGGGCGGGATAGGTGCCGGGCGCACGGTGCCGCAGCCGCACGCAGGCGCGGATCCCGCACGCCGCCGCCATCGGCACCGCGCCGGTGAGCAGGATCAGGCCGTCGGCCACCTGGCCCCAGGCCAGCACCAGCGTGACCAGCACCGGCAGCCACCAGCGCCCGGGCCACCGGTCCACGGCCAGCCAGGCCAGCAGCACCGGGATCGCGCTGCCCAGGTGGTCCGGGGTGAGCAGCAGGGTGGGGCTCTCGATCGCGGCCGGGGCCAGCATGATGGCCAGCACGACCAGCACCCGGACCAGCGCCTCCCGGCCCCGGGCCCGGCCCTTGGCCAGGTAAGCGGCCAGCCCCAGCAGCAGCGTGTAGGTCATGGCCCCGCCCAGGTGGACGACGCCGGGCCCGAACCCGTGCACCGCTTCCAGCAGCACATACTGCACCAGCTCGGTGGACCAGAACGACACGTCGGACATGTGCCAGTGGCTCAGCAGCACGTTGCCGTGCAGCATGTCCCAGGCCTGCAGGGCCACGGAGCCGGCGTCGGACCGGAGCGGCACCGTACGGGACTGCCGGTAGTAAGCGGTGAACAGCAGGGCGGCGGCCAGCACGGTGCCCGCGGCCCCGGCCAGCCAGCGGCGGCCGGGTGCGGCCCGGTGCCCGGCCACGGGGCGGGCGGCGCCACGGTCCAGCACCGGTCGGGTCACCGTCAGTCGTCCTTCTGTCACGGGGAGGCAGCGCCGCCACTATAGCGGCGCGCCCGCCCGTCACATGCCGGCGATGAGCTTTTCGACCCGTTCGTCAACCGAGCGGAACGGGTCCTTGCACAGCACGGTGCGCTGGGCCTGGTCGTTGAGCTTCAGGTGCACCCAGTCCACGGTGAAGTCGCGGCGCCGGTCCTGGGCCCGGCGGATGAACTCGCCGCGCAGCCGGGCCCGGGTGGTCTGGGGCGGGATCGACTTGGCCTCGAAGATGTCCAGGTCCCGGGTGGCCCGGTCCACCGCCCCGTTGCGCTGCAGCAGGTAGTACAGGCCACGGCTGCGGTGCACGTCGTGGTAGGCGAGGTCCAGCTGGGCCACGCGCGGTGACGACAGCGGCAGGTCGTGCTTGGCCCGGTAGCGCTCGATCAGCTGGTACTTGGTCACCCAGTCGATCTCCCGGGCCACCTTGTCCAGGTTGCCGCTCTCGATCGAGTCGAGCGCGCGCTCCCACATGGCCAGCACCCGCTCGGCGGTGGCGTCGGCCCCGTTGCGGCCGGTGAACTCCAGCGCCTTGTTCAGGTACTCGCGCTGGATCTCCAGCGCGCTCATCTCCCGGCCGTTGGCCAGCCGCACCCGGCTGCGGCCGGTCATGTCGTGGCTGACCTCGCGGATGGCCCGGATCGGGTTGTCCAGGGTCAGGTCGCGCATGACCGTGCCGGCCTCGATCATCCGCAGCACCAGGTCGGTCGAGCCGACCTTGAGCAGCATGGTGGTCTCGCTCATGTTCGAGTCGCCCACGATGACGTGCAGGCGGCGGAACCGCTCGGCGTCGGCGTGCGGCTCGTCCCGGGTGTTGATGATGGGCCGGGACCGGGTGGTGGCCGAGGACACGCCCTCCCAGATGTGCTCGGCCCGCTGGCTGACGCAGTAGACGGCGCCGCGCGGGGTCTGCAGCACCTTGCCCGCCCCGCAGATGACCTGCCGGGTGACCAGGAACGGGATCAGGATGTCGGCCAGCCGGCCGAACTCGCCGTGGCGGCCGACCAGGTAGTTCTCGTGGCAGCCGTAGGAGTTGCCGGCCGAGTCGGTGTTGTTCTTGAAGAGGTAGATGTCGCCCGCGATGCCCTCCTCGCGCAGGCGGCGGTCGGCGTCGACCAGGAGCCCCTCGAGGATCCGCTCGCCGGCCTTGTCGTGCGCGACGAGGTCAACAACGTTGTCGCACTCGGGGGTGGCGTACTCGGGGTGGCTGCCCACGTCCAGGTACAGGCGCGCGCCATTACGGAGGAACACATTGCTGCTGCGACCCCACGACACAACCCGGCGGAAGAGGTAGCGGGCCACCTCGTCCGGCGACAGCCGCCGCTGTCCCCGGAAGGTGCACGTAACGCCGTACTCGTTCTCGAGCCCGAATATTCGCCTGTCCACGGTCCTAGGCTACGTTCACTTGGTTCCGTAAGCCACTATGCCTCGCCGAAGCCGGAACACCACCCGCATACCGCGCGGAACGGAACCCGGCGCCCAGACGCTAAATCGCTCGCCTCCGGCGATCTCTTTACTGGTGCAGATGAACTCGCTCGTCATCATGAATTCCCACTCGGCCCCGGCCACGCAGGCGGGCACCCCGGTGCGCTCGGCCTGGACGAGGATGCCCGTTATCGCGGGCCAGGCAGTGTGCGGGAAGGAGAGCACCGCGTAGCGCCCGGCGGCGAGCGCGGCGATCCGCGCGACGCCCGCCGGCAGCGACGGGTCCGCGACCGGCCCGGTGGCGGCCGGGTCGCCCGGGTCGGCGTGGTCCGTGGAGAGCCTGGTCTGCGGGGCGACGGCGAACGCCGTGCAGCCGGCCAGGGCCAGGGCCGCGGCGAGGCCGGGCACGACGCCGGCCCGGGCCGTGCCCGAGGCCGGCCAGCGCACGGCGAGCGACTCGGTGCCCGCCACCAGGACCACCAGGACCATGATCACGGGAGCGGACCAGTAGAAGTAGCCGATGTAGTACTGGTTCACCTCGTCGATGCCGGTCGCCGTGTAGCCGAGGAACGCCACCGTCGAGGCGGCGTTGACCGCGAGCAGGGCCACGCAGAAGCGGCGGACACGCCCGGCCGGCATCCGCCACGCGGCGCCCGCCGCCGCGAGCACCAGGGCCGCCACGGCCGCCCACGCCCCCGCGCGCGGCCACCAGAACCACGCCGCGTAGTCCGCGACCTGGGTCACCGGGTGGCCGCCTGAGCGCGCGGAATCCGAGTAGGCGAAGTACTTGCCGAAGTTCCCCGGCCAGTGCAGCACGAGCTCAAGCACCACCGGCAGCGCGAACACGGCACTGATCGCCGCGACGGGCAGCCACACGCGCCGCTCCGGCCTTGGCCACGCGGGCCGCCGCAGGTGCGGTACCAGGCGGGCCGCGCCGGCGGCGAGCCACAGCAGCGGCACGAACAACAGGAAGCAGGCGTGCCCGTGAATGAGGAACCAGCCGGACAGCGCCGCGATCCACGAGTCCCGGGTACGCCCGCCGGCCACGGAGGCGACCGACACCAGGAAGGCCAGGTAGGCGGGCGCGTACTCGTACGGCATCCAGTCCGAGCTGAAGACCGACGGGTGCAGCGCCCCGTAGAGCCCCACTGCCCCCAGGGTCACCAGCCCGGTCCGCAGCCCGCCCCAGCGCCATCCGGTAACGACCACGCACGCCGCGAAAAACGAGCTGAGCAGGTAGAGCCCGACGACTTCCCCGTTCCACGCGGCGGGCACGACCCGCAGCAACCCGTAGAACAGGTCCTCGCCCCACGCCTGCACGTACAGGAACGCGGGCCCCGGGTGGTTGAACTTCTCCCGCGAGTAGTTCCCCACGAGCAACGCGAACCGCCGTGCCTGCTCAACCTGGATGGAGTACGCACCCATGTCGGCGTCCTCGTACACCGGCACGGAGAACAGCCAGGCGTTGCGCACGAGCAGGATCCCGAGCACTAGGCAGAACGGCCCCGCCCAGGCCAGCGCGGCCGGCCCCGGCCGCCAGGCGGAAGCGGCCGGGGAGCGCCTGCCGCGAAGAGCGGCTTTTGCAGCGATTTGGTCACTCTGAGTAGCCGACACTTCCCCAGGGTAGTGCCGGCCCCGCTCGGGCCGGCGTCGTTTTCCCGTTTACGGCGCTGGGCTCAGGCCTGCCGCGGTGAGCAGGTAGGCGTCCTTGTCCTGGCCGGGGTCGGTGAGGAGCCTGGCGATTTCCTGTCCGGCTGCGGCGGGGGTGAGCACGGGGCCGCGGCCGGCCGTGAAGGCCGCGACGTCCGCGCCCGCCCTGGCGGCGTAGGCGGCGACCGCGGCGTGGCCGAGCCCGGTCTCCGGCGTCAGGTCGGGAAGCACCGCGGTGAACCGGATGCCGAGCCCTTCGCGGCGGGACTCGTCGGCGGCGTAGGAGGCGAGGAACCTGATGGTGGCCTTGGCGCCCGCGTAGCCGCCGGACAGCGGCGAGCCCCGCAGCGCGGCGCCGCTTGAGACCGCGATGACCGTGCTGCCTGGCTCGAGCGGGCGCAGCAGCGCCTCGCGGACCCAGTGGAACGCGTGCTGCACGTCTACTTCCCAGTTGCGGCTGAACGTCTGCCAGGTGTGGCGCTGGACCGGCCGCGGCAGCGGGAACGCGCCGGCGTTGAGCACCAGCATGCCCGGCTGGTAGGCGTCGATCAGCTGGCCGGCCAGCACGGGGTCGGCCGCGTCGGCGACGACGGGGGTGAAGGCTGGGCCGAGCCGCTCGCGGACCTCCGCGAGCGCGGCGGGGTCGCGGGCGACGCCGACCACGTGAGCGCCGGCCTCGGCGAGGGCGGTGGCGATGCCACGGCCGAACCCGCGGCTCGCGCCGGTGACTATCGCGGTCGTTCCTGCTAGCTGGCTGGTCGTCATTGCGTGCTCCTTACGCTGGTAGACGGTTCGCCGGTACAGATCCGGGCGCCGCGCGCAATTAACCGCGTGCCCACCGGTGACTTCTGGCCGTGCCGCGGATCAACCCTGTGGGGGCAGGTACCACTAGGCAGGAGGCACCCGCGATGGAGGCAAGGGGCGCCGCGACGACGGACGCGGCCGAATTCGCGCGGCTCACCGACCCGTTCCGGGCCGAACTGCTCGCGCACTGCTACCGGATGCTCGGCTCGGTGCACGACGCGGAGGACCAGGTGCAGGAGACCATGATCCGCGCCTGGCGGTCTTACGGTGATTTCGAGGGCCGCTCGTCGCTGCGCACCTGGCTGTACCGGATCGCCACCAACGCGTGCCTGCGGGCACTGGAGAACCGGGCCAGGCGGCCGCTGCCGTCGGGCCTCGGCGCCCCCGGCGCTAACCCGGACGGCCCGGCCGCCGCCGGGCACGGCGTTCCCTGGCTTGAGCCCATCCCTGACGCACTGGTGCGGGCCGACCCCGCCGACCCCGCGACTGTCGTGGTGTCGAGAGCGAGCCTGCGGCTTGCCCTGATCGCCGCGCTGCAGTACCTGCCCGCCAGGCAGCGCGCGGTGCTGATCCTGCGCGACGTGCTGCAGTGGCGGGCGTCAGAGGTCGCCGGCCTGCTCGGCACCACCACCACCGCGGTGAACGGCCTGCTGGCGCGCGCCCGCGCCGGCATCGAGCAGGCGGGTCTCGCCGAGGACGAAATCCGCGAGCCAGGGGACGCCCGCCAGCGCGCGCTGCTCGACCGGTACGCGGCGGCCTTCGAGAACGCGGACGCGGCCGCCCTCTCGCGGCTGTTGCGCGAGGACGCCGTGCTTGAGATGCCGCCGATGGTCACCTGGTTCGCCGGGCGCAGCAGGATCGGGCGGTTCCTCGGCGCTCAGGTCCTGCGCAAGCCAGGGGAGTTCACGATGGTCGCCGTTGACGCCAACGGCCAGCCGGGCTTCGCGTGCTACCAGCTCGGCGACGACGGACGCGGGCACGCCCACGCGGTGCAGGTGCTCACCATCGGCGGCGCGGGCATCGCCCGCATCGTCTCGTTCAACCAGCCGGAACTGTTCCCTGTCTTCCGCCTGCCGCCGGTGCTCGGCTAGATCGTCCCGTTGTCTATCGCGGCGGCGATCCACGGGATGACCTCATCGAGCATCTCGTCGAGCGTCGTGGCCGCCTCGAAGCCGAGCACGCGCCTGGCCTTCTCGGTCGCGGGCACCCGGCGCTGCACGTCGTACTCGAACGGGTCGTCGGACACGACCCGCAGCGGCTCGTCCGGCCCCTTGATCTTGCGCCAGATCGTCTCCGCGAGCTCAAGGACCGTCGTGGACTGGGCCGTGGACAGGTTGAAGTCGTCGTTGAGCGCCGCCGGGTGCTCCATCGCGGTGACGATGCCGCGGGCCAGGTCGCCGCCGTAGGTGTAGTGCCGCACCTGCTCGCCGGTGCCGAGGATGTGCAGCGGGTCCTGCCCCTTGTACACCTTCTGCACCAGGTCGGGTACCACGTGGCTCATCGCGAGCTTCACGTTGCCCGACATGATCTCCTCGTCGCCGAGCGCGCGCGACTCGCCGATGCCCACGCAGTTGAACGGCCTGACGATCGTGAACGGCAGCTGGTACTGATCCCAGGCGGCCCGCGCGAAGTACTCGACGGCGAGCTTCTGGAAGCCGTACGAGGACAGCGGGGGCGGCACCTCGCGCTCCTGGCCCTCGTAGGACGGCCATTCCGGCGTCGACTCGAAGACCATCGAGGAAGACAGGTACGTGACCTTCTGCAGCGAGCCTTCCTTGTGCGCCTTGATCGCGGCGTCGCACGACGAGGCGATGATCCGCTCGTTGTTGGCGAGCAGGTCGTAGGCGTAGGTGTGGAAGTAGGAGATCCCGCCGATCAGCGCGGCGCCGGCGATGAAGTGATCGCAGTCGGTCAGCAGGCTGGTCATCAGCGCGGTGTCCCGGCAGTCACCCTCGACGAGGCGGTAGTTCGGGTGGCCGTCGTAGGACTTGGCGACCTTCCCGTACTTGGAGAAGTTGTCGACGCCGACGACGGAGTACCCCTTGCCGAGCAGTTCCTCAACGACGTAACCGCCAATGAACCCAGCAGATCCGCTGACGAGAACCTTCATTGA
>DATDIH010000429.1:0-19408 GCA_036521155.1 Streptosporangiaceae bacterium | reverse complement strand
CTGGTGGACAGGGTCGTGGCCTGGCGGGCCGGGTTGCCGTTCGCGGCGGTGCGGGCCTGGCTGTTGGCTCACCCGCCCCGCGGCCTGCCCTCAGACGGCTCGGCCAGCGGCGGGAACGCCATCACCGGCCACGCCTCCATGGCCGGCACCAGTTACCGCGGTCCGGCCGGCCGGGCCTGGCAGTCGGCCGACCTGGAGATCAGCGCCGCCCCGGCCGGCGCTGACGCCAGCATGATCCGCGTGGACGCGGTGATCGTCTGGCTGGACCCGCGGCCGATCTCTTCCGGGCCCGGCACCCACCCGCTCCGGGTCACCGTGGCGGGAGGCTGCCCGCCCGCCGACAAGGGGGTCACCGGAGTGAGCAACCCCGGCGCCGGATTGACGCGGCGGCTGCTGCCACCGGGGCAGCCAACCGCCGGCCTGCGCTGCCGGTATGACGGTCTCAACGGGCATCCGTGGCGCCTGGTGGCGACCCAGCGTCTCACCGCCCCGGCCGCCCGCCAGGCGGCCAGGTCGATGGCCGGGCGGCCGCTCAGTCACACCGATGGCGGCGCGGTCAACTGCCCCGCGGATGACGGCTCGGCCGAGGTGCTGGCGCTGGCTTACTTTGGCCACCCCGGCATCGACCTGTGGATCAAGCTGAACGGCTGCAGCGGGGTGTCCAACGGCCACATCACCACCGGGGGCGGTTCCTAGGGCTACGGCGGGCATCCCCCGACTGGACCGCGAGGTCAGGGCTGGCGGCCGAGGAGGGGGCCGAACGACCGCTCGACCTGGGCCTCCAGCGCGTCGGCGTCCCAGGGGCCGGAGTTGATGAGCCGGATGATCGGCTCGGGGTTGTTGTACAGCGAGACCTCGTAGCCGCTGGAGTGGATGACCCGGCCGCTGATCCAGCCGGAGCGCTCCGAGGCCAGGTAGGCCACGATGGGGGCCACGTTGTCCGGGGAACGCTCGTTGTCGGACTGGGCCCGGGCCCGGCGCCGGCCGGTCGGCACCGAGTCGGTCATCCGGGTGGCGGCCCCGGGCGAGATCGCGTTCACGGTCACGCCGTACTTGGCCAGCGAGTGGGCCGAAGAGTAGGTCAGCCCGACGATGCCCATCTTGGCCGCGGCGTAGTTGGGCTGGCCGGGCGCGCCGTGCAGGCCGGACACCGAGGTGAAGTTGATGATGCGGTTCTGCGCGGTCTCATCCCGCAGCGACCGCCAGTGCGCGGACGCGAACTTGGTGGTGTTGAACGTCCCCTTCAGGTGCACCCGGATGACGTCGTCCCACTCCTGCTCGGTCATGTTGAAGACCATCCGGTCGCGCAGGATGCCGGCCACGTTGACCAGCACGTCCAGCCGCCCGAACTCCTCGATCGCCGTCTTGATCAGGTTCTCGGCCGCGGCGTGGTCGGAGATGTCGGCGCCGTTGATGATGGCCTTGCCGCCCGCCTCGCTGATCGCGGCGACCGTCTCGTTGGCGGGCCCGCTGTCGGTGCCGGAACCGTCGACCGCCGCGCCCAGGTCGTTGACCACCACCGAGGCGCCCTCGCTGGCCAGCAGCTTGGCCACCGACTGGCCGATCCCCCGGCCCGCCCCCGTCACGATGGCCACCCGGCCGTCCAGTCGCGCCATAGCAGCTCACCAGCCCCTTCTCCGGCGGCCATCGCCGGGATAATTACTGGAATATACTTCTGGAATTAGCTTCTAGGAGCCGGTTACCGGTGTCAAGGGGCGGGCATACCCGCAGATCCGGCTAGACTCCTAGAATCTCGTTCCGGAACAGGCCGGGGCGGCCGCCACAGCCAGGAGGCGGATTCCGTGGCAGCGACATCACCCCGATCCGGCGGCAAGGCCGCCGCGGGCTCCTGGCAGTGGGCCCGGACCGCCGAGACCCAGCGGTCCCTGCTCGACGCGGCCCGCGAGGTGTTCACCGAGCAGGGCTTCTCCGAGGCCAGCATCGCCGACGTGGTCGAACAGGCCGGGTCCAGCGTGGGCAGCCTCTATCACCACTTCGGCGGGAAGAGCGAGCTGTTCATCGCGCTGTGGCAGGAGTACACGCAGGCCCAGGAGGCCTCGGCCAGCGCGGCGGTGGCGCGGGCCAAGCAGGGCGGGGTGACCGACCCCTACGAGCTGTTCTCGGCGGGTGCCCGCGGTTACCTGGAGGGCGCCTGGGAGCGCCGGGACCTGTCGCTGCTGTTCAACGCGGGCGACGGGCCACCCGGGTTCGAGCTCATGCGGCGCCGGCGGGGCCGGGAGTGGATCGGCCAGAACGACACCCTGCTCAAGCTGTCCGACACGTCGCTGAACCGGCTGTACGCCACGATCCTGACCTCGCTGACCGGTGAGGGCGCCCGCGAGGTGGCCGCGTCCAAGACCCGGGCCCAGGCCAACAAGATCATCGATGCGGTGCTGGAGTACACCCGCCGCCTGATGACCGGCGGCCCGTGGCAGCCCCCGGCCAAGGACGCCAAGGACACCAAGACGGGCAAGACCGCCAAGGCGGGCAGCGGGACCACGACGGCCAAGCGTTCCGGCAGTGGCCGGGCCCCGTCGCGGCGGACCACCCCCCGGGAGCCCGCCACCCGCTAGCCGGATGGCTCAGCCGGACTCAGTCCCCGGCCTTCGAAATAATCTGCGGTCGCGCTGAAGTGCGTACAGTTTTTGCTGCGCCGAACACCGGCCGCCGGCCTGGTCGCGAAAGCCTGACCTGCTCGGCCGTTGCGGTTCCGGGCGGCCCGCCCGGCCGTGACCCCAGTCACAAATTCTGCCGCTCAGGATCTTGACACCGGCTCGTAGAGGTAGATCCTAGTACCTAATTCTAGAGTTAACCTCTGAGAAACACGCGGCGGTGCGCATGGCGGAACATGAGGTCCTGACCGAATCCGATGCCGGTGTCGCGACCATCTGGCTCAATCGCCCGGATCACCGCAATGCGTTCTCGGGCACCATGCGGGCCGAGCTCAACAGTGCCCTGGAGACCTTCGAGCACGACGACAGCATCCGGGCCATCGTGCTCACCGGCCAGGGCCGGTACTTCAGCGTCGGCGCCGACCTCAGCCGCCGCGGCGCCGACACGTTCCGCGGCCCGGCCCCGGCCAACGGGGACGGCGCGCCCCCCGAACGTGCCCCCGAGCCCTACCTGGCTCACCCCTGGCTGCTGCGCACGCCGCTGATCGCCGCCATGAACGGCTCAGCGGCCGGCATGGGGCTCACCATCCCCATGGCCTGGGACATCAGGATCGCCGCGGCCGACGCCAAGTACAGCTTCGTGTTCCCGCGGCGCGGCATCGTGGCCGAGTTCGGCGCCACCTGGCTGGTCCCCCGGCTGGCCGGCCTTTCGGCCGGGATGGAGCTGCTGCTGACCGGCCGCCCGTTCAGCGGGACCGAAGCGGCGGCCATGGGCCTGGTGTCCCGGGCGCTGCCCGCGGACCAGGTGCTGCCCGCCGCCCAGGAGATAGCCCACGACATCGCCGCCAACACCTCGGCGATGTCGGCCGCGGCGACCAAGGCCCTGGTCTACCGGGGCCTGGAAGAGCCGGACCGGTCCCGGCACCACGACCTGGAGAGCGACGTCTTCCGCTGGACCGGGCAGCAGGCCGACGCCCGCGAGGGCATCGCCGCCTTCCTGGAGAAGCGGGCCCCGAACTGGCCCCTGGCCAAGACCAGAGACTTCCCGCCGCAGCTGGCGGCGACCGACCCAGCCACCCTGCGTTAACCGGGCACAGCGGCCCGGGCCCAAGGAGGATCCGGATGACGACCAACCCCGCGACCAATCCCGCACCGGCCGGCGTCACCGCCAGCCTCACCCAGGGTCATATCGCCGCCCGCATCGACCGATTGCCCCTGTCCCGGATCCAGTACCAGATCGCGGCCATCACCCAGATCTACTGGGGCCTGATCATCGCCACCGACGGCATGCCCGCCCGGCTCTACCCGTTCCTGTGGGAGCCCAAGGGCATGTCCAACTTCCAGTTCTCGGTGCTGCTGGCGGCCAACGTCGGCGGGGGCATCCTGGTCGGCGAGTGGCTGGGCGGCTTCCTGGGCGACCGGTACGGCCGCAAGAAGGTCCTGGTCGCCTCGGCCATCGTGGACGCGGTGTTCCTGTGGCCACTGGGCTTCACCGACAGCTTCGGCTGGCTGCTGGTCTGGTGTTTCCTGTTCGCCATCGGCATGGGCTTCATGCTGGCCACCAACGCGGTCTACCTGCACGAAGTGGCTCCGCCCGGGGCCCGGCACAAGATCGCCATGCGGACGCAGATGCTGACCGCGGGGGTCGCGCTGGTCCCAGCCATCCTGGCCTACTTCTGGATCCCCAGCCACTACCGGTGGTTCCTGTTCGCGCTGGCCGGCATCCAGATCTTCATCCTGGTCCCGCTGGGCCTGCTGCTGCCCGAGTCACCGCGCTGGCTGGAGAGCCACGGCAAAGAGGAGCAGGCCAACCAGATCGTGAGCCACTGGGAGGCCCGGGCGACCAGGATCTTCGGGTCGCTGCCCGAGCCTGACCTCGAGGCCCACCCGGTGGTGCAGACCGAGAAGGTGCCGGCCAACGAACTGTTCATGGGCCGCTACCGCAAGCGCACGATCCTGCTGCTGGTGGTCTGGATCCTCGGCTACCCCGGCATCGTCTACGGCGGCACCTCGTACATGCCGACCTACCTGGTCGCCCACCACTGGACCTCGCACCAGATCTTCCTGTGGGGCGGCGTCGGCCTGATCACGCTGCCGTTCGTGGTGCTGGCCTTCTTCGCCTGCTCGTTCTTTGGCGAGCGGTTCGAGCGCAAGAACATCATCCTGATCGCGGGCATCGTCTACGCGGCCGGCTTCCTCCTGCTGCTGCTGGTGCACTCGACGGCCGGCGTGGCCGCCATCAGCGTGGTCACCACCGCGTTCGGCTTCCTGTGGCTGTTCAACATGTACAACTACACGTCGGCGGCCTATCCGACCCGGCTGCGCTCGGTGGGCACCGGGTGGACCGATGGCGTCGGCCACCTCGGCACGCTGCTCGGCCCGCTGCTGATCAGCACCCTGTTCACCTCGACCGCGGCGCACGGCTACTACGGCTGGATCCTCTGGGTGGCCCTGCTCTGCGCGCTGCTGCCGTCCCTCATCATCGGGCGGTTCGGCATGAACCAGCGGAACGCCGTCCTGGAGCAGATCTCCACCTGACCACGGCGCGCCCGGAGTTCCCGGCGTGATGACCTGGCCGGCCGGTCCCCGCGGACCGGCCGGCCGCGTCCCGCCTCTCGGGGGCTGGTATGGCCAGAGGGGTTGGTGCGGCTAGAGGGACTGCTGGTGCGACCGGGCTCTTGGCGGTCGGGCGGCGGGCGGCCGTGAAGCACCCTTTACCGCGCCCCTCCAGCCCCACAGTCACTACCCGCCTCAAGATCCACTGCCAGGGTGCCCGACCCGACCATCCAGCCCACCCCACCCATTCGGCTCCCCGGCCCATCCGACCGACGGCTGGCTCAGCCCTTGACAGCGAAGCCGCTCCCGAGTTTTGATCAATCTAGAATTAAATTCTAGGATTAATTTCTGCGGGCACCGCCGCCGCCCCCGCGACGGCCGCCCCGGGAAGGGGCCGACATGCCCGAACCTGATGACCGGTCCGACGCTTACCACGCGGCCCGGGAGGGTGCGCTCCGCTGGCTGACCGGCAACTGGGACCCCGAGCTGACCGTGCGGGCCTGGTGGGCCAGGCTGGCCGACTCCGGCTGGGCCTTCCCGACCTGGCCCGAAGCCTGGTTCGGGCAGGCGCTGTCGGCCGACGCGGGCGCGGGCGTGCGGTCGGCGTTCCCGGAGAGCGGGGCGCTGCCGCCGCCGACCGGGCTGGGCCAGCTGCTGGGCGGCCCGATGCTGCTGCTGCACGCCAGCGACGAGCAGAAGGCCCGCTTCCTGCCCGCCCTGGTCCGCGGCGAGGAGTCCTGGTGCCAGTTCTTCTCCGAGCCCGGCTCCGGGTCCGACCTGGCCAGCGCGCAGACCCGCGCCGTCCGCGGCGACGATGCCGACGATGGGGGCTGGACCGTGGACGGCCAGAAGGTGTGGACGTCCGGGGCCCAGTGGGCCGACCGGGGCATGCTGCTGGCCCGGACCAACCGGGACGTGCCCAAGCACCAGGGCCTGAGCTTCTTCATCATCGACGTGGGCCAGCCCGCCATCGAGGTCCGGCCGCTGCACCAGATGAACGGCGAGCACCACTTCAACGAGGTGTTCTTCACCGGCGCCCACATCGACGAGGACCGGATGATCTCCGAACCCGGCAACGGCTGGTCGGTGGCGGTGACCGTGCTCATGTACGAGCGGTTCATGGCCTCGCTCCCTTCGGCCATGCCGGGAACCCGGGCGGGCCAGCTGGACCAGCAGGCCGGCGCGGCCGCCGCCCGGGCCGCGGCCGCCCGCACCAGCGGCCGCACCGGCGTCAGCGAGCTGGTCATCGACGTGGCCGGCCGGCTCGGCGAGACCACCGACCTGGTCCGGCGCCAGGAACTGGCCGCCCTGTGGGCCCAGGAGACCACCAACGGCTACCTGGCCCGCGGCGGCCAGAGCGCCCGGGACGGGAAGCGGCCCAGCGCCCGCGGCTCCCTGACCAAGCTGGCCCGGTCCCAGCTGGTCCGGGAGGGCCGGGACACCGGGATGTCGGTGCTGGGCGCCCAGGGCATGCTGGCCGGCCCGGACACCACCGGCGGCGGCGAGGTCCAGCACCGCGCGCTGTCCAGCCCGGGCGCCTCGATCGCGGGCGGCACCGACGAGATCCAGCGCGGCATCGTCGGCGAGCGCCTGCTCGGCCTGCCCAAGGAGCCCCGGACCGACCGGGACGTCCCGTTCAAAGACCTCACCATCGGCACCCAGCGGACCGAAAAGAACTGAAGAGAACTGAAAGAACCGACGGAGGCTCTCCCATGGAACTTGACCTTGGCCCGGAGATCGCGCAATTCCGCGCTGAGCTGCGGGACTGGATCGCGGCCGAGGCGCCCGAGGCGCTGGCCAGCCTGATCGACTGGAACCTGCCGACCACGGCCGGTGGGCGCTCCCGAGAGAAGGTCGCCGCCGCCACCGGCCACCCCGCTTACGCGGAGTGGGTGGCCAAGCTGCAGGACCAGAAGCTGATCTGCCCGCAGTGGCCGGAGGAGTTCGGCGGCCAGGGCATGGACGCCGTGCGGGTGGCCGTCCTCAACGAGGAGTTCTACCGGGCCGGTGTGCCCCGGGTGACCCGCGGCATGGGCGAATCGCTGGTCGGGCCGTCCATCATCGTGCACGGCACCCCGGAGCAGAAGGAGTACTTCCTGCCCCGGATCATCTCCGGCCAGGACGTGTACTGCCAGGGCTTCTCCGAGCCCAACCACGGCTCCGACCTGGCCGCGGTCGAGACCCGCGGCGTGGTCGAGGGCGGCGAGATCGTGGTCAGCGGGCAGAAGGTGTGGACCTCGGGGGCGGCCCGGGCCAACATGATGTTCCTGCTGTGCCGGACCGACCCGGACGCCGAGAAGCACCGCGGCCTGTCCTATGTCCTCATCGACTTCACCGGCCCGGGGGTCGAGTACCGGGCCATCAAGCAGCTGTCCGGGGCCGCCGAGTTCTGTGAGGACTTCCTGGACGGCGTGCGGGCCCCGCTGTTCAACGTCATCGGTGGCCTGAACAACGGCTGGCGGGTGGCCATGACCACGCTCGGGCACGAGCGGGGCGGCCGCGCCACCGTGGCCCACCTCGGCTTCGAGCGCGAGTTCTGGGAGCTGGTCGAGACCGCCCGCAAGCGCGGCAAGATCTCGGACCCGCTGATCCGGCAGCGCCTGGCCTGGGCCTACACCCAGGTCGAGCTGATGCGCTTCAGCGGCCTGCGCACGCTGGCCGCGCTGGCCGCGGGCCGCCAGCCGGGGCCCGAGGCCTCGGTGGCCAAGCTGTTCTGGAGCGAGTACCACAAGAAGCTCGGCGAGCTGGCCATGGACATCGAGGGCCCGGACGCGCTGCTGCGGCCGGACGGCGACGACTACCCGGTCACCGCCTGGCAGAGCGTGTTCCTGTCCAGCCGGGCCGGCACCATCTACTCCGGCACCAGCGAGATCCAGCGCAACATCATCGGCGAGCGCGCCCTGGGCCTGCCCAAAGAGCCGCGCGTGGCGGGCTGAGCCAATGGCCAACCCGCCCACCGAGCCCGGCCTGCGCGCGGCCAACTACCTCGCCTCCAGGAACCTCGTCACCCCGCCACGGCTGCGTGACTTCTTCGCCCCCAAGAGCATCGCCATGGTCGGAGCCTCCGACAACTCCGGCTGGGCCCGGCTGATCATCCAGAGCACCGCCATCACCGGCTTCACCGGCCCGCTCATGGCCGTCCACCCCAAGGCCACCAGCGCGTTCGGGCTGCCGGTGGTGCCGAGCCTGAAGGAGCTGCCGGAACCCGCCGACCTGGCCTTCCTGCTGGCACCGGTGCACGCGGTGGAGAGCGTGCTCGACGACATGGGGGCGGCCGGCATCAAGAACGCGGTGGTGCTGGCCTGCGGCTACCGCGAGGTCGGCGCGGAAGGCCTGGCGCTGGAGGACTCGATGGTGGCCCGGGCCATCGCCGACGACGTGACCGTGCTCGGACCGAACTGCCTGGGCTTCGTCAACGCGCACACCCGGTCGGCGCCGTACGCGCTCAACCTGCCCAACCCGCTGACCGCCGGGCCGGTCGGGGTGGCCCTGCAGAGCGGGGCGCTGGCCAGCGTGGTGCTGACCTTCGCCAAGGCCCACGGCATCGGCCTGTCCGTGCTGACCTCGATGGGCAACGAATGCATGATGAAGACGGTCGACGTCCTCGACTACCTGGTCGAGGACGAGGCCACCCGGGTCATCTGCCTGTTCCTGGAGGAGATCGGTGACCCGGCCCGCTTCGCCGAGGTGGCCGAGAAGGCGGACCGGGCCGGCAAGCCGATCGTGGCCCTGAAGGTCGGCTCCAGCCCGGCCGGACAGCAGGCGGCCCTGGCTCACACCGGCTCGGTGGTCGGCGACGACGCGGTGGTGGACGCGGCCCTGCGCCAGCTCAACATCATCCGGGTCACCAGCATCGAGGAACTGCTGACCACCGGCGCGGTGCTCGGCTACGACCGGTGGCCGCGCGGCCGGCGGATGGGCGTGCTGACCGCGTCCGGCGGGGCCTGCGACATCATCGCCGACACGGCCAGCGCCCTGGGCATCGAGATCCCGGAGTTCTCGCCGGAGACGATCGAGGCCATCACCCCGCTGATGCCGCCGTTCGCCGCGGCCCACAACCCGCTGGACGTCACCGCGTTCGGCACGCTGGCCAACCTGTCGGCCCGCAAGGAGCAGCTCACCGCGCTGGACCACGCCCTGGACATCGCGGTGGACGACCCCAGCCTGGACTTCATCCTGTTCTCGGGGGTCAACCTGCCCGAGGTGCGGCCGCCGGACGAGACCATGGCCGCCACCCTGGAAGCGCGGCTGGCCTGGCTGGCCCAGCGGATGGCCTCGGCCCCGATCCCGGTCATCCCGGTCGGCTCCACCTGCGTGGACGTCAGCGCCTACGGCCGGCAACTGCTCACCCAGCACGGCCTGACCGTGCTGGGCGGGCTGAACGAGGGGATCAACGCGCTCGGGCACGCGATCCGCTGGCTGGAGAACCGGGGCCGGGTCAGGACCCCGCTCGGCGCCCCGGCCGCCACCACCGCAAACGGCCAGACCGGGCCGGCCGTGGGCCCCTGGTCGGAGGCGGCCGCGCGGAAGCTGCTGGAGTCCACCGGGGTGCCGGTGGTCCCCGGCGGCCTGGCCGACTCGGCCGACGAGGCGGTGGAGATCGCCCGCCGGGTCGGGCTGCCGGTGGCCCTGAAGATCTGCTCGGCCCAGATCACCCACAAGTCCGACATCGGCGGCGTGGTCCTCGGTCTGAGCAGCGAGGACGACGTGCGGGCCGGTTACGAGAAGGTCCGCGCCGCGGGCGACGCGATCACCGGGGCCAGCATCGACGGGGTGCTGATCACCCCGATGCGCTCGGGCGGCGCCGAACTGCTGGCCGGCGTGACCATCGATCCCACCTTCGGCCCGGTGCTGGCGGTCGGGCTGGGCGGCATCTGGGTCGAGATCCTCAAGGACACCAGCCTGCGCGTGCTCCCGGTCGATACCGCCGAGGTCAAGCGCATGCTGGGCGAGCTGCGCGGGCTGCCACTGCTGCAGGGCGCGCGCGGCACCCAGGCCGCCAACCTGGACGCGGTGGCCGAGGCCATCGCCGGGCTCGGCAGTACCGCGCTGTCCCTGAACGGCGCGCTGCGCGCCATGGAAGTGAACCCGCTGTACGTGAACGGCGATCAGGTCGAGGCCCTCGACGTGCTCGTGGTGACCGGTTCTGAGACTGAAACGCAAGGAGCAACCTCATGACGCTGGGTGTCAGTGAAGAGCAGGAAGAACTGAGGACCTCGGTCCGGCGGTTCCTGGCCGCCCGGGCCCCCATCACCCGGGTGCGCGAGCTGATGGAGACCGGCGACGGCACCGACCAGGCGGTCTGGACCCAGGCCGGCCAGCAGCTGGGCCTGCAGAGCCTGGCCATCCCCGAGGCCTACGGAGGCGCCGGGTTCAGCTTCGCCGAGCAGGTCATCGTGCTGGAGGAGTTCGGCGCCGCCCTGTACGGCGGCCCGTACCTGGCCAGCACGGTGCTGGCGGCCACGGCCCTGCTGGCCAGCCCGGACGAGAGCGCGCGGCAGCAACTGCTGCCACCGATCGCCTCCGGCGAGACCGTGGCCACGCTGGCCTTCACCGAGGACGACGGATCCTGGGACCCGGGCGCGATCAAGCTGTCCGCGGTCAAGGAAGGCGAGCACTGGAAGCTCGACGGGCACAAGAGCTTCGTGCTCGACGGCGGCACGGCCGGGCTGATCCTGGTCGTGGCGGCCACCGACGGCGGGCTGTCCCTGTTCGCGGTGGACGGTGACGCGGCCGGCCTGACCCGGACCGCGCTGCCCACCCTGGACCAGACCCGGAAGCTGGCCCGGCTGGAGTTCACCGGGGTGGCGGGCCAGCTGATCGGCTCGCTCGGCGACGCCGACGCGGTGCTGGACCGGACCCTGGACGTGGCCGCGATCGCCCTGGCCGCCGAGCAGCTCGGCGGGGCCCAGCGGGCCCTGGACATGGCCGTGGAGTACGGCAAGATCCGGCACCAGTTCGGCCGCCCGATCGGCAGCTTCCAGGCCATCAAGCACCGCTGCGCCGACCTGCTGCTCGAGGTCGAGTCGCTGCGTTCGGCGGTCGGCTACGCCGCGGCCGCGGTGGCCGAGGACTCCGAGGAGATCCCGGTGCTGGCCTCCCTGCTCAAGGCCTACGCCTCCGAGACCTACTTCCACGTCGCCGCCGAGAACATCCAGATTCACGGCGGCATCGGCTTCACCTGGGAACACGACGCCCACCTGTATTTCAAGCGGGCCAAGTCCACCCAGCTGTTCCTCGGCGACGGCAACTATCACCGCGACCGCCTGGCCACCCGGATCGGGCTCTGAGGCCTACCTCGCTGGCAGCCGTCTCGCTCGGGGCCAGACCGTTTTAGGTATCCCGGATAAGCATATGTACGGATGCCACGGCCGCCAGCGTGCCGGATGATCACCATGCGGCCGGAGAACAGCGGTGACTGCACGGTGAAGGGACAGCCCGATGCGAGGGCACGAGCCGGGACCGATCTCTCTGTCCGGCCTGCCACCCGGTGGCCTGGTGGGAAGGGCGGCCGAGTCAGCGGCGATCCAGCGCACGCTGGGCCGTTCCCGGCTGGTCACGGTCACCGGCCTGCCCGGCGTGGGCAAGACCGCGGTGGGCATCGCGGCCGCGGCCGCGGTCAGCACGAACTTCGCCGACGGCGCCTGGCTGGTCCAGCTCGACTCGCTGCGGGATGGCGACCTGCTGCCGGACACCATCGCGAACGTACTGAAAGTGCCCGGCGGGCGCACCGGCAGCCGGCTGGATGCGCTGCTCGACGAGCTGCGTGATCGGTGTCTGCTGCTGGTCCTGGACACCTGCGAGCACCTGCCCGGGGCCTGCGCCGAACTCGCCCGGAAGCTGCTCTTGCTGCCGTGCCGCGACGTCCGGGTCCTGGCTACCAGCCGAGAACCGCTCCGGGCCCCGGGCGGCCTCACGGTGACGGTCGGCCCGCTGCCGCTGCGTCATGCCGTCACGGTGTTCGGCCGGCGGGCAGCCGAAGCCTCTCCCGGGTTCCAGATCACGCCGGGCAACCGGGCGACGGTGGAGGCGATCTGCTGGCGCCTGGACCGGCTGCCGCTGGCGATCGAGCTCGCGGCGCGCCAGCTGGCCTCCGGCTCGCTGGAAGAGCTGCGCTCCCGCCTGGAGGAGGGCTACTGGTTCTTGCGGAATACCGCAGGCGTCCCGGCCCGGCATGAAACGTTGCGCGCCGCGATCGGCTGGAGTTACCGGCTCTGCACACCAGCCGAGCAGCTGCTGTGGGCGCGGCTGTCGGTCTTTACCGGATCATTCCAGCTGCGCGACGCCCAGGACGTCTGCGCCGACAGGCACCTGCGTGAACAGGAGATCGACGCCAGTGTCGCGATGCTCGCCGCGCGCTCCGTTCTGCGGGTGGACCTCCACACGGGCAGGCACACCCGGTTCCGGATGCCAGCGACCATCCGGGCCTACGGTGCCGGGATGCTGCCACCGGATGATCATGAATGGGAGCGCCGGCATCAGGTCTGGCAGGCAGGTCACCAAGGCTGCCAGCGGGATACCAGCGCGAACGGTAGAGCACAGTCAGCGTTCGTCGGCCCGACTGACCCAGGCGGCGATCTGGGCGCGTGAGCTGAACCCGAGTTTGGTGAAGATGTGCTGGATGTGGGAATCGACCGTACGCTTGGCCAGCACCAGGTGTTCGGCGATCTCACGGTTCCCGAGGCCCTGGGTCACCAGTTCCGCGATCTCCTCCTCCCGCTTCGTGAGCGGGCTGGCGGTCTTGCGGGTCACCGGTGCCGGTGTTTCGTTGCGGGCGACCGCGATCGCCTCGGGGACGGAGAGGCCCATACCGCGTTGGTGGGCGGCCCCGAACCGCTCATCACCCAGCGCCTGCCGGCAGGTGTCGGCCGCGCTCCGCCGGATCTCGGCGTAGTAGGGGCCTTGCTGGATGGGCGCGCGCAAAGTCTTCCAGAACGAATCGCCGGCCCCGCACAGTTCGGCGGCCCGAAGGTAGTCCTCCTGCGCCACCAGGCAGACGGCGAGCAGGTCGATCGCCATGGTCATGGTGTGCAGGTCCTCCAGCGACTCCTTGATCCGCAGGCACGCGAGGGTGTCTTCGATGGCGTGGCTGACGTCGCCGGACAGCCAGCGGGCCGCACCCCGGGTCCACAGGGCGGTTCCCCGGCTCCACTGCTCGCCCAGTTCCTCGCTGATGCGCAGGCATTCCTCGCTCAGGCTGATCGCGCGGTCAAGCTCGCCGGTCAGGCAGCAGACAGCACCCAGCCGGGTCAAGGTCACCAGCGCGAAGGGGTCGCTGTAGCCGATCTCCGCATAATCGGCCAGCGCTTTCTCATGGCAGGCGCCCGCTCCCGCCAGGTCTCCGGCGAAGAACAGCCCGATCCCCTGCGCGTCGGTCACATGGGCGCCCAGGTCCCGGTCCTGGAGATCTCGTGCGAGGTCCCCAGCCCGGGCCAGCAACGGCCCGGCCGCCTCCAGGTCCCCCTGTTGCAAGGCCAGAACGCCGGCCCCGTACACGGCCCAGGCCCCCTCGGGCGAGTCATCGCCGATGGCCAGCGCCTGATCGTGCCAGCGCCGGCCTTCGCTGAACAGCCCGAGTGAAAGCCAGTAGTGCCGCAGCAGCACGGTCATGTGCAGGCCGACGGCCCGCTGCCCGGGACAAGCGTAGGAGTAATCGAGAGCGATCCGCAGGTTCGGGGTCTCCTGGCGAAGCCGGGACAGCCAGCCGACCTGCTCGGCGCTGAGGCTGCCGGCCGCTGCTTGCTCCACGAGGCGGAGGTAGTGGTCGCGGTGCCGGCGGCCCAGCTGATCCCGTTCACCGAGCAGCAGGAGTTGCTCGGCTCCGTACTCGCGGATCGTGTCGAGCATGCGGTACCGGTGCCCGCCCTGCTCGCAGAGCACGATCGATTTCTCGACGAGCCGGCCAAGGGTGCTGAAAAGGCTGTCGGCAGGGAGAATTTCCCCGGCACACACACATTCGGCCGCCTCCAGGTCGAAGCCGCCGGGGAAGACCGATAGCCGGGCCCATAGCAGCCGCTCCTGCGCCGTGCACAGGTCATGACTCCAGTCCACCGCCGCGCGCAGAGTCTGATGACGATTCTGGCTGGTATGAGCCGGGCCAAGGAGCCGGAACCGATCGTCGAGCCGGGCGACGATCTGCTCGATCGCCATGGTGCGGAGCCGTACCGCGGCCAGTTCGAGGGCCAGCGGGATGCCGTCCAGGCCCTGGCACAGCTGGACCACCGCCTGCTGATTCGCCGCGGTGAGAGCGAATCCGGGCATCGTCGCCTCCGCCCGGTCAAGGAAAAGCATCACCGAGTCAGATCCCGCGGCCGCCACGGCGGAGCCGGGTACCTCCAGCGGCGAAATCAGCAGAGCCTGTTCACCCATCACATCGAGCGGTTCCCGGCTGGTGGCCAGGATCCGCAGCCGCGGGGCCGCCCGCAACAGCACCTCAGCGAGGGTCGCGCAGGCTTCGACCAGGTGCTCGCAGGTGTCCAGGATCAGCAGGAGATGCCGTTCCGCCAGATAGTCCGCGAGCAGATCGACCGGATCGCCTGCCGTCTGGTCCGGCAGGCCGAGGGACGCCGCCACCGTACGGGCCAGCAGCTCTGCGTTCCGCAGCGACGACAACTCGGCCAGCCACACCCCATCGGCGAAGGACCGGCGCAGGCCGACGGCCGCCTGCAGCGCCAGCCGGGTCTTACCGACCCCGCCCACCCCGCGTAAGGTGACCAGGCGATAGCGCTCCAGAGCGTCTCTGACCTGGGCCAACTCGCGCCGCCGTCCGATGAACCGGGTCACCTCGGCGGGAATATTGCCCTTCCGCTGTTCCACTGCAAGAGCTGTCACGAGCGCCTCGGGTAGGTCGTACGTCGGTCACCGAAACCGACGGTTCCGGAACTCTGGGTATCTTAACCTCTCGCCAGATGCCAGTTGATCCTTTGGCTCGCGAGGCTGGCATCCGGTGATCAACGCCGCCGCGCGGCCGCGCCTTCAGACGCCCTCAGGTGAGCGGGGGACGCCGCGGATAGCGGACCGCGTGCGGGCGGAACTCCCCGGTCACGGTGGCGTCGGCCAGCGCGGCCAGGAAGCTGGCCGGGCCGTCGAAGTCCGGCATCTCCAGGTAGGCCGCGCCCACCCCGGCCGCGTCGTGCGCGTCCGAACCCGCCCCGGCCGGGATCCCGTAAGACCTGGCCAGCGCGGCGGCACGCTCGTTCAGGGCCTGGTCCTCGACCTTGGCGTTGAACGCCTCGATGATGTCCACCGTGCCGCCCTGGCACAGCTCGGGCAGGACCCGGCCGGTGCTGGACCGGATCAGGTCGAACGGGTGCGGCGCGTAGACCAGGCCGCCCTGGGCCCGGATCCGGGCGGTCACCTCGGCCAGCGGCAGCACATAGGGGATCCGCTCGGTCAGGAACAGCCCGATCACGTCGCCGTCCGGAGTGCGGATCTCCTCCCCGACGATGACCCGCACGCCCAGGTCGCGCTGGGCCGCGGCCATCGCGGCCCCGGTCACGTTGTGGTCGGTCACGAACACCACGTCCAGGCCGGTGACCTGGGCCCGCTCGGCCAGTTCCGCCAGGGTCAGGCTGGCGTCGCCGGAGGCCACCGTGTGCAGGTGGCAGTCGACCCGGACCCGCCCGGCCATCAGACGTCGATCGGCACGGAGGAGTCCAGGCCGCGATGGTCGCGCAGGAAGCGCAGGTGGGCCCGGACCGTGGCCTCGATCGCCCGCCGGATCCGCTCGTCGAACGGCCCGTAGAGCCGGTCGGCGATCTCGCCGGTGGTGCGGCAGCCGTCCCGGACCGCGGCCTCGTGCTGGGCCAGCCGGGCCTCGCGGGCGGTCAGGGCCAGCGCCAACTGCGCCCCCGGATCGGTGACCACCGGGCCGTGACCAGGCAGGATGACCGGCGCGCCGGTGTCCAGCAGCAGCCGGATCTGGCCCAGCGAGGTGATCATCTGGTCGACCCGGCCGTCCGGGTCGAGGATGGCGGGCGCGCTGCGGCCCAGCACGGTGTCACCGGTCACCATGGCCTGGTCATCGGGCAGGTGGAACGACAGTGAATCGCTGCTGTGGCCAGGCGTGGCGATCACTTCGAGGCGAAGCCCGCTTATTTCGAATGACCCGGATTCGAGTACCCGGTCACCACGTCGGGCATCGGCGGCGTAGACCGGCGCCCCGGTCCGCCGGGACATCTCCGGTACCCCGCCGAAGTGGTCGGGGTGCCCGTGCGTCAGCAGGATCGCCGTCACCGACCCGCCCTGCTCTTCAGCCAGCGCGATCAGGGCCGACAGGTGCCCGTCGTCGTCCGGGCCGGGGTCGACGATGACCGCGCCCCGGCGGCCGGGCTCGTGCAGCACCCAGGAGTTGGTCCCGTCGAAGGTCATCGGCCCCGGGTTGGGCGCCAGCAGCCAGGTCGCCCGGGGCGTGACTTGGCGAGGCTGGGTCATCGGCCGGCGGGCTGGGGCACGTTCAGCTCGGCCAGCAGGTCCTGGGAGTAGGTGATCCGGCCGGTCAGCGTGTGCGGCTCGGCGCTGCACAGCTGCAGCGCAGCCTCGGCCATCACCGCGGGTGGCTCGGCGTCCGGGTTGTCCGCGGTGGTCAGGTGGTGGAACAGTGTGCCCGCCGTCGGCACCACCCGGTTCGGCGACAGCGCGTTGACCGCGATGTTGTCGTCCCACAGCTCGGCGGCCAGGCCGGTGGAGAAGCGTTCCAGGGCCGCTTTGCACATTCCGTACACGGTGCCGCCGCGCTTGGCCCGCTCGGCGGGCGGGAACGTGGGCTGCCGGGCCGCGCCGGAAGAGATGTTGAGGATCCAGCCCTGGCCCTTCTCCCGCAGGCCGGGGATGACCAGCTGGGCCAGGTGGAAGGGGGCTTCGACCTGCACGTCGAACATCAAGTTGAACCGCTTGGCGGTGAAGTCGGTGACCCGGGTGAAGTAGGTGACGGCCGCGTTGCTGACCAGGATGTCCGGCGCCCCCAGCTGTTCGATGGTCTGGCTGACCAGCCGTTCCCGGTCCTCCGGCCGGGCCAGGTCGGCCCGGATGGCCACCGCGGTGCCGCCCCCGGCCCGGATGTCCTGCACGGTCTCGCCGATCGTGCCCTCGAACGGCGAGGTCCCGGCCTCGGTGGTACGGGCCGACACCGCCACCGCCGCGCCCGCCGCCCCGAACCGCCGGGCGATCTCGGCCCCGATCCCGCGGCTCGCCCCGGTCACGATGGCCACCTTGCCATCCAGGATGCCCATGCCCACCACTCCCACGGAGTCCAATACTAGAAGTAAATTCCAGAATTATTTGACCCCGTGGGCCCGTCGCTGTCAAGCGTTTCCGGCTCGGTCCGACCGGGCTTAGCGCAGCCTGAGCACGTTGGCGGTGATCAGGGCGGCCGCGTCGGAGGCCAGATAGGCGATCACCTCCGCCACCTCCTCGGGAGCGGCGATGTGGATGAGGTCGGAGCGGGTGGTGACGTAGTCGCGGACGGTGTCGGTGACCCAGCCGGTGTCGGTGACCGGCGGGTACACCATGTTGGCGGTAACCCCGTACGGCGCCAGCTCGAGCGCGGCCGACATCGTGTAGTTTTCCTGAGCGGCCTTGGCCGCGCCGTAGGACACCTCCTCGGGAAAGCCGAGGTCGCCGCCTGAGGTCAGCCCGATGATGCGCCCCCAGGTCGCCTGCCGGGCGAGGTGACGCCGCGCGAACTCGCTGATCATAAGGGCCGCGCCCATCGCGTCGACCGAGAACTGCCGACTCCAGCTCTCGGCGGTCACCGCCCGGAGCGACCGGCCGAGCCGGTCGGTCCCGGCCGGGGCGAACGTGTCGGCCAGCCACCCGGTCGCGTTGTTGATCAAGATGTCGACCGGACCGAACTGTTCTTCGGCCGCATCGAACAGCCGGGCCGGCGTGGCCGGCTCGGACAGGTCGGCTTCCACCGCGGCCGCCGCGCCCCCGCCGGCTCGGATCCGGTCCACAACCGCGGTGGCGTCCCCGGCCCGGTGATCGCGGTAAGCCTGCGGCGTCCCGGGACCCTCCGGATCGTACGTCCGCAGGAACGTACACAGCACCGCGCACCCCCACCGGGCCAGCGCCTCCGCAGTCGCCGCGCCAATGCCATGGTTGGCCCCAGTCACGATCGCGGTGTGCTGCGGTGCCATATGACTCCTCATGACCGATGGAAGCGGCTAGCTCTCGGCAGTATCAGCGGCAATGAGCCGCTTCAACTCTGCCGGACAGGATGCGACGAGCCATCGGCCGGTGTCGAGGCCGCAGGCCATCCATTGGTCCTGAGCCACCGCCAGGTCGTAGACCTGCCCGTAGGCTCGGTCCAGGTCATCAAGTGCGCGCCGGTTGCCCGCTGCCACCTCCGGTCGTCGACTGGCCATCATTCCGCCTCGATTTGGTCGAGGCGATCGAGCAGGCCAACCAGGGTTGGCGCCGCGAGAATGTGCCACCCGTGGCCGTCGCGGCGCTCGGCGATGTAGTGCTGTCCCCAGTTCTGAGCCAGGATGCGCCACTCGGGGTGCTCCTCTGAGAAGCGCTGCTGACGGCAGAGTTGCTCGATCGGGGGCGCCATCACTGTGTCCTTGTCTGACCCGGTAACTGATCCGCCAAAGCTGCGGCACGAACCACGCTCATGCAGTCACGCTACCTCATACGACTTCATACAATCTACTACGTATCGATACGAGTGACGTTGTCGCAGGTCAGATAGCGTCGAGTCATGTCCGGCATCGATCCCACGGGGCCAGTCGCCCCATACCGCCAGCTCGCGGAGATCCTCGCCGGGCGCATCAAGTCGGGGCAGTACAAGCCAGGCCAGCGCATCCCCACCGAAAGCGAGCTAGTGGAAGAATTTGAGCTAGCCCGCTCTACTGTCCGCCGAGCCGTCAACGTCCTGCGCGAATCTGGCTTGGTCCGTACCGTGCCACAGCGCGGAACGTACGTTTCTGGACAAAGTTAACGCCGACGTCAGCACACCTGTTCTTTGTCCCAGCCACGCGGAAGCCCACCGGGTAGACCGAGGCTAAGGGCACATTCGCAGCGCGGGGGCGGCCTTGACACCCTTATCCTCGCCGCTGACAATCATTCTAGAACTTGATTCTAGATGACGTAAGCCGGGCCTGCGATGGTGGAGGTGGGCATGAGCCTGGACCACAGTTTGGTGGGAGTGCCGAGCGAACCGCAGGAGCGGTCCTGGGACAGCAAGGACGCCCTGCTCTACGCGGTCGGCGTCGGGGCCGGGCTCGGGGACCCGCTGC
>DATDIH010000428.1:0-4117 GCA_036521155.1 Streptosporangiaceae bacterium | reverse complement strand
CCCAACTTCTTCGAGTTCGGCGACGACGTGCTGTACGAGATCCACGTCAGCAACTCAGGTAAGGCCCAGGCTGACATCAGCTACCAGTTCCGCTTCCGCACCGAGGTGCGGAACGAGAACACCTTCCTGTACAACACCGGGCCGATCACGTCGCTCAACAGCCCGAACTGGAACCGGCGTCAGTTCTACTCGATGGTCAGGGTGGACGGGCACGGCCGCCAGACCCAGGTGTCCAACGCCCCGTGCCCGCCATGCAACATCGGCCCGGGCTCCACCCCGAATTACGCCGCGCTGGCGTCGGCGGCGGTGACCAAGCTCCGGCCGGGTGGCCAGGTGTTCGCCGGGCAGCGCGCCGAGGGCTTCTACGTCGACCTGGGGGCCATCTTCGACCTCGGGGATCTGCGGCCGTTCCAGAACCTGAACGCCTTCAACAAGATGCCGGCGGCCGGGGGCATCAACTCCACCAAGGAAAAGAACATCCACTCGATCGTGCTCCAGGTGCCCAAGAGTGCGCTGTCGGCCAAGTACAACGACCCGAAGGACCCCCGGGCCACGATCGGCGTCTGGGCCAGTGCCAGCCGGCAGAAGACGCGGCTGTACAACACGCCCAGGCCCGGGGAAAGCGTCAGCGCCGGCCCGTTCACGCAGATCTCCCGGCTGGGCAACCCCCTGGTCAACGAGGTCCTCATTCCGCTGGGCAAGAAGGACCTGTTCAACGCGACGCAGCCACACAACGACCACCAGTTCGCTCAGCAGGTCGCCCACCCGGAGCTGTCGACCCTGCTGCCGGTGCTCTACCCCGGCGTGTTTCCGCACCTGGACGCGCTCAACAAATCGGGGAAGCCGCGCGCGGACCTGGAGGCGATCCTGCTCACCGGCATCCCGGCCGGCGTCGTCCCGGGTTTCCAGAACTACACCGGCCCCACCCAGGCCGACATGCTGCGGCTGAACCTCGCCATCCCGCCCACCACCAGCCAGCCGTCCAACCTGGGGCTGATCGGCGGGGACCCGGCCGGCTATCCGAACGGGCGCCGCGTGTTCGACGACGTCACCACGATCGAGCTCCGGGCGCTGGCCGGGGCGACGTATTCGCTGATCGACAAGACCTACAAGCCCGACGCGGCCGCCGGGGCGATCACCCCGGGCCTGACGTCTTCCAACACCGACGTCACCGCGGAGAACACCGAGCACTACCTGCCCACCTTCCCCTACCTGGGTGTCCCGCACGCCGGCTATGACGTGCCGCTCGACAACACCCCGGCCAAGGTCAGCAGCTACTAGCCACGAACGTCTCCGGGTGCCCGCGAGCACCCAGCCCGCGGGTGCCCGGAGACGGCGCCACCGGATGCGAAGCGACAGGACACGGGAGCGATGACCGAGAAGTCAGCTCATGCCACTCAGTCGGCAGTGATCCTCGACATCGGCGGGGACATCGGTGCGCTGGTGCTGTACACCGGGGCCGAGGACGACGCCGCCGAGATCGAGATCAGCCCCGGCACCGACCCGGCCGAATCACGCAGCCACAACCAGGTCCATCCGCGGCGGGCCCCGGCCGGTACCGTCTACAGCGCCGTCTATCCGGCTCTGGCCGCGGGTGAGTACACGCTCTGGCGGGATGAGCACACGCCGGAGGCCACGATCACCATCCGGGGTGGCCAGGTCACCGAGCATCGGCTGTCGGCCCCGCTCGGCACCCGGCGCCACTCACACCCGCACGGCGGTAACCTGCACGCCCATGGGGGCCAATAGGCCGCCGGCGTCAGGAGGCTCCGGCGTCCATCAGGCCCGGAGCGCCGAACCGCACGGAGACCAGCCGCTGACCGTTGGCTGCACGAACCACGGCCACTTCGGTCGGCCGGTAGGCCCCCTGCTGGGCGTGCAGGAACGCGAGCACCGCCGAAATGCCAGCCGCCGAACTGGTACCGATTTCGGCACCACGCAGCGGAACAGCCGAGCTCGCCTCGGGCTGCGGATCATCGAACGCCTCCAGCTGGACCGGCATCCCGGCCGCGAGCACCGACAGGGTCGCCAGCAGGCGGGAGTCGGCCCCTCCGGCCAGCAGGACGGCCCGGGCGGCCGGTGCGGCCTGGATGTTCTGGTCCCGGAGCAACTGCGCGCCCGCCGAGAGAAGGAAGGCGTGCTCGGCGGCGAGCTTCGATTCGAAGGCCGCGGCTCCGTCCGGGGCAATGACGCGGACGTCGACCCGCTCGGCCCCCGCGCCGAAGCCCGCGATCACCAGCGGCGCGTAGGCGGCAGCCAGCCGGGCACCGAACTGGCTCCGGACCACTGGGGTGGAGACGATCAGAACGGACCCCAGCGGACTGCTGGCCACCGGCGGCAGTGGCTTCACCCGGACGGCGGGAAGACCGTCCGCCCGCAGTCGCCGGCACATCGCCGGATCGCACGAGACCGTCACGCCCGGGCTCGCTTGCTGGGCGATCCACGCCGCGGCCAGCGCGCGGTTCGCCGACGCCGGTGCTGGCGGGGCGAACGGTCCCGCCTTCCCGACCCCGGCGGCGGCCAGCGCCCCGCCGGCCACGATCGACAGGGCGCAGAGCGCGCCCAGCGTGACCGTGATCGGCTGCCTGCGGCTGGCCTGGCCCCATCCGACCACGCGGCGGAGGCCGAACCATGGACGGGTCACGAGCACGGCCATTGCCAGCTGAAGCTGCCGGGCCGCCGACGGTGCGCATCCACTCATATCTGGCATTCGGGCCGACCCGGCAGCCAGATTGGTCATGAAATCAACCGGTTCTGGGCTTCTCGGTCCCAGAAAATCGCGACCTGGCGCAATCCAGGCACCCAAACGCGACGAATACCCCGTAGAGCACGATCTCAGCCATCATGGCATCGATTGGCGGGGCGTCCCCATGCGATCCACGCACGTACGACCGGCCACGCTGATCCTGGCCACCGGTTTTTTCCTTATCTTCAGCGGCGTCACCGCCATCGTCATGGCCGTCGCGTCGTCCGCTTCGGCCACGCCGTCGCCGTCGGCCTCGGCCATACCATCGGCCTCGGCCGCGTGGTCGCCGAGGGGGGCGCCCAGCACTCAGGCACCGGGGCAGCCGGTGGCGACGACTACCCCGGCAGCGCCGTCCAGCCCGGCTGAATCGTCCGGCCCGGCCGTCACGCCGTCCGCGCCGGTGCCGAGCAGGACCAGCAGTCCTGCGGCTTCCTCCCCCGGATGGGCCGCTGGCCAGCGGCAAAGTTCTTCGCCGGCACCCTCGCCTTCGTCATCACCGGCCACGCCCGGCCCAGCGCGCTCAGGCACCTCCACCCCATCCACGTCGACACTGGCCAAGCCTTCCGTCACCGTCTCGGCGTCGGCGACGAGCGTCCAGCCGGGTGACACCGTCGTGTTCCGGATCTCCGGCTGGGCCGCTTCCACGGAGGCTGGCACGATCGCGACCATGCTGACGCCGAGCGCGAAGACGCCGACGTTCGGCCAGCCGATGGTCACGATCGCCGGTTGCACCTGCCATACGGGCAGCCCGAGCCTGGAGGTGACCCTGCCGCCGGAACAACCTGCGGCACCCCAGATCCAGGCGCAGGTCAGCGTGCCGAAGACGGCCCCGGCCGGGGAGTCGATCCGGTTCTCCGCCATCGTCTCCGTCGCCAACGGCAACGGTGCACCGCTGACCGGCACGGCCGGCGCGCCCACGGTCACCGTGGCGACGGTGCCCGCGTCGTCCAGCCCCCCAGCGGGCAGGAAGTCAGCCGCCGCCCCGGGCTCGACGCCTGGCCGCCCGGCCGCGGGCGGGTCCACGACCGCCGGCTCGGCCGTGGGCGGCTCGGCCGTGACGGTACCCAGCCCGCCGGGAGTGACCAGCGATCTCGGCGCGGCCTTGCCCGTCGGAGCGCTCCCCATCGTCGGCTCCGATGCGCCGGGGACCACGATCAATGTCCCGGCGGGCAGCGCGGCCAACTTGTTCCCGCAGATCACCCCCTCCACCCCGTCCACCGCGCCCAGCCCCGCGCCGAGAACGGGGCACGCCGCCGATCAGGGCCAGGACGCGGTCGCCACGTCCTCGGTCATCCCGATTTCACTGACCAGCCCGCAGTTCGAAGCGCAGATCCTAGGCCTGATCGTCCTGCTGTTCGGCGTGGCGGTCGT
>DATDIH010000427.1:0-15102 GCA_036521155.1 Streptosporangiaceae bacterium | reverse complement strand
CCGGGGCACGCGGACGCTTCCTGCAGGCGATCACCACGCTGCGGCCGGGCGCGGAGCTGCGCGGCGAGATCCGGCTGTCGGCGCGGACCGACCCCTACCTGGCCGACTGCCTGGTGGACGGCCAGCCGGCGTTCCCGGCGGCCATGGGCCTGGAAGCCATGGCCCAGGCCGCGTCGGCACTGACCCGGCAGCCGATGCGCAGCGCCCGCCACGTCCTGCTGGGCCAGCCGGTCCCGGTGGCCGGGGACGGCGAGACCCTGCTGCGGATCCGGGCCCGGGCCAGCGCGGGCGGGGTGGAAACGATCCTGCACGCCGGGACCGGGGCTCAGTTCGCCGAGTGCGCCCGGGCGGTGTTCGTCGCGGCCAGCGAGTCCAGCCCGGCCCGGTCCGGCCCGCAGCCTGATGGCGACCGCGGAGCGGGTGAGCCCGCGCCGCCACCGTCGCTGGTGGACGGCGCGGACCTGTACGGCACGGTGTGCTTCCAGACCGGGCGGTTCCGCCGGGTGGCGATTGTGTCCGGGCGGCCGCCCAGGTCCTGCCGGGCCATCGTGCGCGGGCACGACGACGCACCGTGGTTCGAGCAGTTTCCCGAGGCCGTGGGCCTGCACGAGCTGATGCTGGGCAGCCCCGGCCTGAACGACGCCGCGCTGCAGGTGGCACAGGCCTGCGTGCCCGGCCGGGTGCTGCGGCCAGGCGGGTGTGACTCGCTGACCGTGACCGGCACGCAGGTCCGCGGGGCGGTGGAGTTGCGGGTGTTCCTCATCTCCGGGCCGCCCGGCCGCCCGGTCCCGGGTGCGGACGCGGTGGAGCCCACCGAGTACGTGTGGGACATCCACGGCTACGACAGCTCCGGCCAGCTGGTGATCGCGTGGATCGGGCTGCGCATGCGCGACGCCGGGCCGCTGCCGTCGCGGCGGCCGCGCAACGGCCAGGCCCAGCGCCGCCCGCAGGCTCGGGGCGCCCAGCTGGCCGCGGTGCCGTCCCCTCCCCCGGCCCCGCCCGCCAGCCCGCCGCTTCCGCGCGTGACCGCGTAGCGCCTGAGGGCTGGCGCGGCCGGTTAGCTGGCGGCCGCGGCCACCGAGCCCCGACCGTCAGCCTGCGCGGGCGCGGACCGGACCTCCCAGTCCGGGCGGAGCGGCATGCCGGACGTGCCGTCCGCGGTGAGCTTGACGCCCAGCACCTGGTGCAGCTGGATCTGGTTGCGGTCGAACCCGAGCTGGGAACCGGCCATGTACAGGCGCCACACCCGGGCGATGCCCTCGCCGACTTCGGCCACGGCCTCCTTCCAGTGCTCGTCGAGGTTGGCGCACCAGGCGGCCAGGGTCTTGGCGTAGTGCTCGCGCAGGTTCTCCTCGTGCCGGACCTCGAAGCCGGTGTCGTTCATGAGCGAGATCAGGAAGCCGGGGCCCTCAAGCTCGCCGTCGGGGAACACGTACCGGTTGATGAAGCCGCCCTTGCGGGCCGCGGGCTCGGTGTTGTCCGGGCGGGTGATGCAGTGGTTGAGCAACCGGCCCTCGGGCTTCAGCTTGCCCAGCAGGAACTGGAAGTAGCCGGGCAGCTGGCGCATGCCGATGTGCTCGGTCAGGCCGATCGAGCTGACCGCGTCGAAGTCGGTCTCGGTCACGTCCCGGTAGTCCAGGTGGCGGACCTCGGCCAGCTCGGACAGGCCCGCCCGCTCGATGGCCTCCTGGGCCCAGCTGGCCTGCTGCTCGGACAGGGTGACCCCCAGCGCCTTGACGCCGTACTCGCGGGCGGCGTGCATGACCATGCCGCCCCAGCCGCAGCCCACGTCGAGCAGGCGCATCCCCGGCCGCAGGCCGATCTTGCGGGCCACCAGGTCGAACTTGTTGGCCTGGGCCTCTTCCAGGGTGGCGTCCGCGGTCGGGTAGCAGGCACAGGTGTAGGCCATGGACGGGCCGAGCACCCACTCGTAGAAGCGGTTGGACACGTCATAGTGGTGCGAGATCGCAGTGGCGTCGCGGCCCTTGGAATGCCGCAGGCCCGTCAGCCACCTCCGGTTGACCTGGACCTCCTGCGGCGGCGGGGCCAGCCGCGGGTACAGCACCTTGGCCCCGCCCAGGTCTCGCAGCAGCCGCGCCCGCTCGGCCAGGCTGACCTCCATGGTCTGCGCCTTGGACAGCCGGGCCAGCGTGGCGTACATGTCGCCCTCCACGTCGAGGTGGCCGGACACGTAGGCCCGGGCCAGGCCGAGCGCGCCCGGGGCCTGAGCCAGATACGACACGGCGGCCGGGGACCGCACCGTGATCCGGATCGGGGCTCCTTCCGCCCCCGCCCGGCTGCCGTCGTAGGCCACGAACTCCACCGGGGCGTCCGGGCCCGCGATCGTCTTGAAAACATCCGCCAGCGCCATGGGTGTCTCGCTTCCGTTGAATCTAACCGTGAGGTCCGGGTCGGGTCAGCGTCCGCGGACGCACTTCTCGTACAGGCCGGGCAGCCGGCCATCCGGGTCGTACTCGCGTTTCAGCGCTTCCTGGGCCACGACGTTGTAGAGCCGGTTGAAGTCGTCTTCAGAGTAAAACGAGGTCGAATACAGCGACTTGTGGCCGCCCAGCGCCCCGACCTCGTCCTCGATCAGCCGGTTGTAGTACCCGTCGGTGCGGCCGGGCGGCAGCGGGACCTGGCCCCAGAAACCGAAGTTGACGTACACCTCGCCCGGCTTGAGCGGGTACAGCGGCCAGTCCCGGTCGCCACGCAGCCGCAGCGGGCACAGCCAGACCGGGGTCATGCCCACCTGGCGGCCGAAGAAGGTGAGGAAGTCGGCGCCCCGCTCGACCGGGATCTCCACGTCCTGGATGACGTCCTCCCGGGCCGGGCGCTGCCGGCCTTCGTTGAGGGCGGCGGTCAGGCCGAGCCGGTGGTCCAGGGCGACCAGCTTCCGGTACACGTCGCTGCGGCGGTAGCGGCGCGGCCACAGGGCCCGGATCAGGGGCTTCTGCACGCCAAAGGGCCGCGAGCACCAGAACCAGTCGGTGTCCCACCGCCACAGGTAGTCGCGGATGGTGAGGAAGTCCTCGTGCGGCCCCTGGATCGAGGTGTAGTAGACGTGCTGGCCGGTGTAGTCGCTGCGCCAGGGGGCGACGTCGCTGTACGTGCCGACGGTCAGGTACAGCTCGTCCGGCCCGAAGGCCACGCCGTCCAGGAAGTCGGCCCGCTGCCCGCGGTAGCTGCCCTCGGCCGCGATCTCGGTGATGGCGTCCAGGCAGGCCCGGGGGTCGCGGAACGGGAAGTGGTGCAGGTGCACGAACGGATGGACCGGCTCCAGCTCGATGGTGAGGGAGAGCGCGTAGCCGAGCGTGCCGTAGGAGTTGGGGAACCCCGCGAACAGGTCGGCGTGCTCGTTGTCGGGGGTCGCGGTCACCACCCGCCCGTCGCCGGTCAGGATCTCCAGCTCCAGTACGGACTCGTGCGGCATGCCGTTGCGCAGCGACGTGGACTCGATGCCCAGCCCGGACACGGCGCCGCCCAGGGTGATGGTCTTCAGCTGGGGGACGACCAGCGGCATCAGGCCGTACGGCAGGGTCGCGTCACAGAGGGCCTCGTAAGTGGTCATGCCGCCGACCACGGCGGTCCGGGTGGCCGGGTCGACGGTGAGCACATGACCGAAGGCGGACACGTCCAGGCCGGGGTAGCTGTTGCCACTCTGGCCGCCGGCCGGGTCGCGGAACCGGAACAGGTTCGACGTGCGCTTGGCCAGCCGCACGGGGGCGCCGGGCGGGATCGTCTCGTACTCCCGGCGCAGCGCGGCCACGGCCGCCCGGTGCGCGGCCATGGCGGCGGCCGGCTCCTTGCGAGCGACTTCCGTCACGCGCGTCTCCTCTCCGTCCGGCCCGGGCCGGGTCCGCGATCAGCCCGCGGGACTCCAAACCGGGCAAAAACCTCAGGCAGTTTATCCAAGCGTGACCTTTAGTCCAGGAGGGCGTCAAAGGTGGCCCGGCGCACGATGCCGAACCGCTGACGCGGCTGGGGCTCCGTCAGGGCGCGGGGGCGACGCCGGGGAGGGAGGCGAAGCCGTCGTCGCCGGCATAGCTGGCGGCGACCTCGTCGGGGGTCATGGGCAGCCGGGCCAGGGACGGGGGCGCGCCCGCGTCGATTGTGTCGCGGAGCAGCAGGGCCATGGAGTAGCCGGGGCTGACGGCCAGCGCCCGGTCCAGGGCCACGTTGGCCAGCGCGCCGTTGCCGGACTGCCAGGCGGTGAAGGCCAGCAGGCTGGCCGGGGCCGGAAGGTAGGCGGGCTCGGCCCGGCGGACCACGTCGGTCCAGAGCCGGATGTGCGCGTCCCGGAAGTCCGCGTCCATCCGGGACCAGGCGTCGTCGCGGACCCGCAGGCTGGTCAGGGCCAGCGCCAGCCAGGCGACCTGGTCGTCGGTGCCGAAGCTGCCTCCCTGGCGGTAGGTGACCAGGGCGTCGGCGACCGCGCTCAGGCCCTCGAGCAGGACCAGCCGCCGGGCTTCGCGGGGCCGGCCGGAGCCAGATGCCTGCGTGACCAGGCTGGCCGCGTGGGCTTCGGCGCGCCGGGTGGCGTCCCGCATGGACCGGCGGGTGATCCCGCCCAGCGGGCCGATCGAGGCGGTCAGCGCGGCCCGGTCGGGCAGGACCGCCAGTCCGGCCGCGCCCATCGCGGCGCCGGCCGGGTGGCCGGGTTCGAGCGGGACGCCCTGCGGCGGGCAGCAGTCCGGGTTGCGGCACAGGTAGGACCAGTAGCGGTCGTTCTCCACCCGCAGCACGTCGCGCAGTTCCAGGCCGGCCCGGCGGGCCGCCTTGCGGATGGCGTCGGCGAACGGGGTGACCAGGCGGCCGGGGCCGTAGCCGATGGCCACGGCCAGGGCCTGCTGCTGGCCGGTGAGCACCGAGACCGCGTGCTGGGCGATGTCGCGGGCCACGCGGGGGCTGGGGCGGTCGGGCAGGTCGAAGCGGAGGGTGACGTGAATGCGGTCCCGCGGCGGGCCGGCCCCGATCACGATCAGGCTCTTACGGGGCACGAAGCCCAGCAGGTGCGGGACCACGGCCAGGATCGCGGCGGGGGAACCGATGCGGACGGCCGGCTGGCCGGTGGGAGGGCTGCCGGGGGGCGGGGGGTTCTCGGGCGAGGGGTTGCTGTTCATGCCGCCAGGTTGTGCGGGGGCGGCGGGGAAGGGGTGGGTCAGCGTGCGGGGTGTGTGAAAGGGGCTGGACGGCACAGGCGGAAAAATGGCTCTTGACGGGGGGCGGAGGGTGTAGTCCCCCAGGTCAGAGGGCTATGCCGAGCAGGGCGTCGACGGTGTGGCGGACCAGGCGGCGGTCGGCATCGGTGGCGGCGGCCGGGTTGGCGAGCACACGGGCGGCCCAGTCGTCGACCACGGCCAGGGCGCCGGGGGCGTCCAGGTCGGCGGCCAGGTGCTCGCGGACGCCGGCCAGGACGGCTTCGGCCGCTGGGGAGACGTCTGGGGCTGGTGGGGCGCCTGGGGTTTTTGATGCTGGGGAGACCGCTGGGGCGGAAGAGATGGGAGTGGCGCCGGAAGCGGGAGCGGCGCCGGAAGCGGGAGCGGCCTCGGAAGCGGGAGTGTTGCCGGGGGTAGGAGTGACGGCCGGGGTGGGGGTGGCTGGGGGGGTGGTGGCGGTGCGCCAGCGGGAGAGGCGGTCGCGGGCGGCGGCCAGGCCGGGCTCGGTCCACTCCCAGTCCTCGCGGTAGTGGTGGGCCAGCAGGACCAGCCGGACGGCCATGGGGTCCTCGCCCCCGGCCACCAGGCGGGACACGAAGACCAGGTTGCCCCGGGACTTCGACATCTTCTCGCCGTCCAGGGCCACCATTCCGGCGTGGGCGTAGACCCGGGCGAACAGCGGGCCGGGCTGGTCCGCGAACGCCACCCGGGTGTGCGAGCCACTCATCTCGTGGTGCGGGAACACCAGGTCGGACCCGCCCGCCTGGACGTCGAAGACCGGACCCAGGTGGTCGGCGGCGATGGCCGAGCACTCCACGTGCCAGCCGGGCCGGCCCCGGCCGAACCGGGACTCCCAGGACGGCTCGCCCGGGCGCTCGGCCCGCCAGACCAGCACGTCGAGCGGGTCCTTCTTGCCGGGGCGGTCCGGATCACCGCCGCGCTCAGCCGACAGCTCGCGCATCTGGCCCAGGTCCAGGCCGGTGGCCGTGCCCGGGCCGGACAGCTCGCCGAACCCGGGGTCGGCGCCCCGGGCGAAGTAGATGTCGCCGTCCAGGTCGTACAGGGCGCCCCGGTCGGCCAGCCGGTCCGTGAAGCGCTCGATGACCGGGATGGCTTCGACCGCGCCGATCAGCTGCGTGGGCGGGATCACCCGCAGGGCTTCCATGTCCTCCCGGTACAGCTGGGTGTCCCGGCGGGCCAGGTCGCGCCAGTCCTCGCCGTCGCGGTCGGCCCGCTCCAGCAGCGGATCGTCCACGTCGGTGACGTTCTGGATGTAGGTGACCGGGTGGCCCGCGTCCAGCCAGGCCCGGACGAGCAGGTCCCAGGCGGTGAAGGTGGCCGCGTGCCCGATATGGGTGGCGTCGTAGGGGGTGATCCCGCAGGCGTACATGGAGGCGGCCGCCTCGGGCGGGCCGGCCGCGGCGGCGCGAAGCTCGCCGCTCGCGGTGTCCCGGAGCCGTGGCTCGGGGCCACGTCCGGGCAGCCGGGGAACGCTGGGGCGACGCCAGGAATCCATGTGGCCAGGCTATCTCGCCCGGTTGAGCATGATCGGCGTCGGTTACGGGACGAGGCTCTCGGCCAGGCGCGGCGGCACGCCCGTGCTCACGTGCGGCGGGGGCGGCGGCGCGGACCAGACCGGATCGGCCCAGGCGGCCTGCTCGAACGCGTAGGCCAGCGCGATCAGCCGCGACTCGCTCCAGCGCGGGCCCACGAACGACACCCCGACCGGCAGCCCCCACACGTAGCCGAACGGCAGCGTGACCGCGGGGAAGCCGCCCACCGCGGCGGGCGTGGAGGTGTGGAACACGTCGTGGTCGCCGAGCGCGTAGTCGGTCAGCCAGGCCGGGCAGGCGGTCAGGGAGAAGATCGCGTCCAGCCCGTGGGTGACCAGCGGCGTCTCCACCGCGCCGCGGGCCAGCGCGGCCGCCTCGGCCCGCAGGGTCCGGTAGCCGGGGTCGGTCAGGTCGCCGGACACCGCGGCCGCGCGTTCGAACACCTCCTGCCCGAACCGGGCCAGGACCAGGCCGGCGTTGCGCTGGTTGAACGCGATCAGATCGGTCAGCGTTGCGTGCTGGGCTCCGGGGCGCCCGGCCAGATAAGCCTCGAGGTCGTGCCGGAACTCGGGCAGCAGCGCCCCGAACTCGGGGATCCCGATCTTCTCGGCATCCGGCAACTCCACCGGGTCGATGACCACCGCGCCCTGCGCGCGCAACTGGGCCACCGCCTGGTCCAGGACCGCGCCAATGGTGGCGCTGGCCGCGGCCGACCCGGCCCGCCACACCCCGATGCGCGCCCCGGCCAGCGCGGCTGGATCCAAGGCGGCTCTGTAGTCAGCCGGCGGAGATGACCTTCCATCGTTGAACGGGGAAGCGAAGGCGGCGGGATCATCGGGGTCGGCGGCGGCCATCACGGCCAGCAGGGCCGCCGCGTCGGCCACGGAGCGGGCCATCGGGCCGGCCGTGTCCTGGGCCGCGGAGATGGGCACGATGCCGGTCCGGCTGACCAGCCCCAGCGTCGGCTTGATGCCGACCACGCCGCAGGCGCTGGCCGGAGCGACGATCGAGCCGTCGGTCTCGGTGCCGACCGCGAGCGGGGCCAGCCCCGCGGCCACCGCGGCGGCCGAGCCGGAGCTGGATCCGGACGGGTTCCGCTCGAGCGCGAACGGGTTGGCCGTCTGGCCGCCCAGCGTGGACCAGCCGCTGGTCGGGTGGGTCGAGCGAAAGTTGGCCCACTCGGACAGGTTGGCCTTGCCCACGATCACCGCCCCCGCCTGCCGCAGCCGGGTCACGAGGAAGGCGTCCCGGTCCTGCGGGCCGCCGAGCAGGGCGGGCGAGCCCGCGGTGGTCGGCATGCCGGCCACCTCGACGTTGTCCTTGACCAGGACGGGAATGCCTTCCAGGGGACTGCGGGGCCCGCGTTCGGCCCGGACGGCGTCACTGGCGCGCGCTTCGGCGTCGGCGCCCGCGTTGACCGTGATCACCGCGTGCAGGGCGGGGTTGAGCCGGGATACGCGTTCGGCGTAGAACGCGGTGACTTCGGCCGCGGTGAGAGTCCCGGCGGACATGGCTCCCTGCAGGCTGGCGACGGAGGTACCAGGCGTTCCAGGGGCTCCGGCGTCTCCGGCGTCTCCGGGCGGGGCTGAGGTGTCCGGCATGCCGGCAGAATAACGAAACTATAGGGTTCGGTCACTGGTCGTGGGCTGGTTGCTAGGCGTGGGTGAGGAACCAGTGGCCCAGACCGGGGAGGAGGAAGAAGGCGCCGGCGATCAGGGCGCCGATGGCGACCACGGCGAAGGTGAAGACCCAGGCGCTGCCGGGGAGGCCGGTGAGCAGGGCCAGCTGGTCGGCGTCGGAGGCCAGGGCGCCGGAGGCCCGGCCACCGCCGCGGCGGCGCCGGCGTTGCAGCTCGAAGACGGGCCGGATGCCGCCGAACAACAGGAACCAGGCGAACAGGTAGGCGAACAGCTCCTGGGCCCGCAGCGAGGCGAACCGGCTGACCGCGAACACCACCACGGCGGTGGCCAGCACGGCCAGGAAGCCGTAGGCGTTGCGGATGGCGATGAACGCCGCCGCCAGCAGCAGCAGGACCAGCCAGAGCAGGAACGTGGCGTGCCGGACGGCCAGCAGCCAGGCCGCGCCCAGGCCGAGCAGGGACGGGAACACATACCCGGCCGCGGTGGTGAGGATGAGGCCGAGGCCGTAGGGCTTGCCGCGGGAAGACGTGACGCCCGAGGTGTCGGAGTGCAGCCGGATGCCGTCCAGGCGGCGGCCGCTGGCGATCGAGACCACGGCGTGCCCGCCTTCGTGGGCCAGGGTGACCACGTTGCGGGAAACCTGCCAGACCCGGTGGCTGGCCACCACGACGAAGGCCACGGCCGCGGTCAGCGCGATCAGCCAGGTGGCCAGGACCGGCCCGGTGGCCGTGACCCGGTCCCACAGGTGAGCCAGCGTGGTCACGGCAGCCAGCTCACGTGGCCGTGCAGCTCGGCGTAGCCGATGAAGGCCCCCATGTCGATCAGGGTGTGCGCGATGACCAGCGGGGTGACCCGGCCCCAGCGGCGGTAGAGCACACCGAAGACCACACCCATCACCGCGTTGCCGATGAACCCGCCGAAGCCCTGGTACAAGTGGTACGAACCGCGCAGGGTGGCGCTGATCGCGATGGCCCGCGAGGAACGGAATCCCAGCTGGTCCAGGCGGCGGAGCAGGAAACCGATGACCAGGACTTCCTCTAGCAGGCCGTTCTGCGCCGCCGAGAGGATCAGTATGGGGATCCGCCACCAGACGTCGGGCAGGCTCTCGGCCACCACGTTGAGGTTGAAGCCCAGGTGAAAGGCGGCCAGGATCCAGCCGAGCCCGATACCGCCGATGACCGCGGCCACCAGGGCGCCGCGGGCCAGGTCCTGGGCCTTGTGCCGGCCGTCCAGGCCGATCACCGACGGGGTCTCGCCCTCGCGTGCGATCAGGTACAGCGCCAGCACCACCGGGGCCACGCCGAGCAGCGTGTTGGTGAGCTGGAGGAAGAAGTCGAGGGTGGGACGGCCCGGGGCCAGCGAGCCGTTGAGGGTCGCGGTCTGCTTGCCGAGGGACTTGGTGGCGGTGAGCGAGCCGATCAGCTCGACGAAGGCGTAGAGGCCGCTGCCGCCGAGCGAGACCGCGAAGACCGCGATGATCTCCCACCAGAGGAGCTTGCGGGTCGGCGGGACCCAAGGGCCCGCTGAGGTTTTTGAGGCTGATGGGGCCGGTGTGTTTTGTGTGGCTGGTGGGGCTGGTGAGGGCGGTGGGGCCGCTGAGCCTGATGGGACCGGTGGGGTTTCTGAGGGTGGCGTGACGGTTGGGGCGCCCGGGTTTGATGGGGCGTCTGCGGGGTCCTGGCCGTCGGTCATCGGACGCACTCTAGCGTCAGAACCTCTGGAACTGAGGGCCAGAAACCTGGAAGCTAGCTCAGCAGGTCGTCGAAATCACCGTCGGCGGCGCCACCGATCAGCGCCTCGATCTCGGCCTTGGTGTAGATCAGGGCCGGGCCCTCGGGATCACTGGCGTTCCGCACCGCGACCCCGCCGTCGGGCAGCCGGGCCATTTCCACGCCGGTGCCGTCGGTGGTGGTGGCCTGCCAGCGGAGCCCGGCCAGCTGCCCGGCCGGGATCCCGTTGTAGGGCTGGCCCGGGGCTCCGCCGGCCGTGCCGGTCGCGCCGTTGGTCATCGTCACAGTTCCTTCAGGATCGCGGCCAGGATGTCCTGCGTCCGGTCGGGCGAGGTGCCCTTGACGCTGAGCCGCTCCATGACCTCGCTGTACCGTTCGACGTCTTCCCGCTTGTCCAGATACAACGCGCCGGTCAGCTGTTCGATGTAGACGATGTCGCTCATGTCCGCCTCGGGGAACCGCATCACGGTGAACGCCCCGCCCTCGGCGGCGTGGCCGCCGAAGGTGAACGGCATCACCTGCAAAGTGATGTTCGGTTCGCGGGTGGTCGCCATCAGCCGTTCGATCTGGCCCTGCATGACGGCCTTGCCGCCGATCGGCCGGCGCAGCGCGCCCTCGTCGACCACGGCCCACAGCCGGGGCGCGTCCGGCCGGCTCAGCAACTGCTGGCGGCGGGTGCGCAGCGCCACCCGGCGGTCCACCTCGTCGGCGGCGGCCGCGGGCTGACCCTGCCTGATCACGGCCCGGGCGTACTCCTCGGTCTGCAGCAGGCCGGGGACGAACTGCACCTCGTAGACCCGGATGAGCTCGGCGGCTTCTTCCAGCCCCACGTAGATCTGGAACCAGTCCGGCACCACGTCGGAGTACTTCTGCCACCAGGCCGGGGAGTTCGCCTCGCGGGCCAGCGACATCAGCTGGCTGCGCTCGCCGGAGTCGGTGACGCCGTACAGGTCAAGCAGGTCGACGACGTCCCGCTCCTTGAAGCTGACCCGGCCCAGCTCCAGCCGGCTGATCTTGGAGCCGGACGCGCGGATCTTGTACCCGGCGTCGTCACGGGAAATACCCCGGGCCTCGCGCAGCTTGCGCAGCTGGGAGCCGAGGAGGATACGCAGGACCGTCGGGCCACTGCCCGGGTGGCTGGGAATCACCCCAGCGCCCCGTGGCCCTGGCTGCCGTGGCCCTGGCTCAGGCACCGTCGGCTGGGCCCCCACGCCGACATGATGCTCACCCCACGCTCAGCTGCCGTGTCGCCTGGCTGCCGTGCTCCGCGGCGGCCCGCCGTGCACGTGCATCGTCCCTTGCGGCTGCAAGATGTACACGGCATGATACCGCCCTGCCGCACAATTGCACGAACTTCCCGCGTTCCATGGTCCCGTGCGCCGCGCGCCAGGGTTGCGGCAAGGGCGGATTGTCCGCTGGATATCGTTTCGGCCGCCGGTTCCGCGGGTCCTAGCCTCTGGCCCGGCATGCCACTAGGCTCGGGCGGTGTTACGGGGCAACGACGGTGCGGGCCCCGCCTGCATGCCGAGCCCAAGCGCACGTTTTGGAGCGAAAATGTACGAAAATTACCCGTCGGCCGGGGCTGGCGGGCAGGTACCGGAACCGGCTCCGCGCGGTGAGCCGCCGACGTCGCTGCAGACCGCGGTCCGGCTGATGTACGCGGGCGCCGGGATCAGCGCGATCAGCTTCATCCTGGGCCTGGTCACCATCGGCAGCGTCCGGCACACGCTGGAGAAGCAGTACCCGAGCTACTCCGCCTCCAAGATCAATTCGCTGGTGAACGCCGAGATCGCGATCGTCGTGGTGGCCGGCATCATCGGGGTGGGCCTGTGGCTCTGGATGGCCTGGGCCAGCAAGCGCGGCAAGAACTGGGCCCGGATCACCGGGACCGTGTTCTTCGGCCTGTACACGCTGGACCTGATCCTGGTCGCGGCCCGCGCGGCCAGCGGCATCTCCACCGTGTTCGCCATCGTCACCTGGCTGGTCGGCCTGGGCGCCACGATCATGCTGTGGCGGCGCGATTCGAGCGCGTACTTCAACGCCCAGCAGCAGGCCTATTAGCCACGCGGTAGCAACCCGGGCCGGCCCTGGGCCGGGCCGCCATTCCGCCCGGGGCCGGGACGCTCATTCCGCACCTACGCTCGGCCAATGACCGGGCGGTTAATTCAGCGGCTCCAGGACGTAACACGAGCCCTTGCGGAAAAGTATGCCGACGCGGGGTCAGTCCATTGTTTTAAATTTACGGTGCGACCCTGGACCTTTTGTGCGGGTATTAGCGGCACGCGGTTACCGGGCGGCGGGCCCGGTCCGGGTCACCAGCCACTGGCAGGCAATCGCGGCCGCGGCGACCACGTTGAGCGAGTCCACGCCCGCGGCCTGGGCACCCGGGTCCATGGGGATGCGGACCGCCTGGTCGGCCAGGCGCCGCCAGCGCGACGAAAGCCCATCCCCCTCGGTGCCCAGCAGCAGCGCGGTCCGCTCCCCGGGACTGGCCGTGAGCTGTGCGGCCGTGAGCTGGGCCGTTTCCCCGGCTTCGGCTGCGGGCTCCGGGCCCGGGGGCCATGGGGCGGCCGGGGTCATCGGCACCGCGTCCGGGTCCGGGGTGAGCGCCAGCAGCCGGAAGCCCGCCGCGCGCACCGTGTCCAGGCCGCCGTGCCAGTCGTCCATCCGGGCCCAGGGCACGGCGAAGACCGCCCCCATGGAGACCTTGACCGAGCGCCGGTAGAGCGGATCGGCGCAGCGTGGGGACACGATGACCGCCCCCACCCCGAGGGCCGCGGCGCACCGGAAGATCGCGCCCACGTTGGTGTGATCCACGATGTCTTCCAAGATCAGGGCGGTCCGCACCCCGGCCAGCACCGTGGCCACCGGCGGCAGCGGGCGGCGGTCCATCGCCGCCAGCGCGCCGCGGTGCACGTGATAACCGGTCAGCTGCTCGGCCACGGGCGCGGGCACCACGTAGGCCGGTCCCCCGCAGGCCGCGGCCAGGCCGGCCAGGCCGGCCGCCTTCTGCTCGGTGGCCAGCAGCGAGCGGACCCGGTACCCGGCGGCCGCGGCCCGCCGGATCACTTTCTCCCCCTCGGCCACGAACAGCCCGTGCTCCGCTTCCAGGCTCTTGCGCAGTTCGGCATCGGTCAGCCGCACGTAGTCGGTAAGCCGCGGATCGGCCGGATCGGAAACGCGAATGAAACAACGCACGTTGTCAGTGTCGGGATTTTTGCCTGACGTGTCGATTCACACTGTCCTATCTACGCGATTTGCCCGAGTTGCCCGGCTCGCCGGCAATATTACCGAGCAGCCACCTATGGACTATTCGTCCCCCATGACGTAAGCAATTGAGAGAAGGTCTAGACCTTGGGGAGAGTGGCTTGTGGTTGACGCATGGATGCCGGGCGCGCGGTGCCTTGGAGCCCAGACGGACGGCGGGATGCTGCGAGGCGGCGCACCGCGGGTGGTCTGGCAGGCACTGGGTGCCGATCCGCGTCAGATCTCGGCCAGTTCGGCGGCGCAGCGGCTGTCGGAGGACGGCCGCCCGCCGCACCTGGTCTGGAACCCGCTCTCCGGTGACATCGTCCAGCTGATCCCGGTGGTCCGGGCGGCCTGCTCGCTGGGCGGCCCGGAAGGACTCGACTACCCGGTCATGAGCCCGGCCGGGCCGAGTGGCGCCGCCCCCGCCTGCGACCCGGCCAACCGGCAAGGCCGGCTGTGCGTGCAGGTTTCCGTGGTGGCCTGGGCCTGGGAGCCGTTCACCGACGGGCCCATGCACGGCGCCGAGGCGCTGCTGGGCTGGCTGGCGTCCTGGGGCGTGCCGACCCGCTGGCCCGCGGGCCGGCCCGCGCCGTTCATGGCGGCTCGCTCGGCCGAACGGAGTCGCGCCCACTGGTCGATGGGCGGGCACTTTGGCGCGTCGCAGGTACCGGGCTGGGACGCGGCCGGCCCCGGGCACATCGAGCCGGCCCTGCTCGGCGCGCCGCACTGCACCGTGCCTCCCTGCACCGAGGTGACCCGGCGGCCCACGCTGACCGCCGCGCCCGCGGCGATCGGCCGCGCCCGGCGGAGGGCGCTGGAAACCGTGATGACCCCCGACATCGACTCGGTCGCCTCCGTCGCGTCCCTGGCCAACGCGCCGTATTAGCCTCATCTCGGGAGTTTCCGGCGGCACACCGGGCGTTTCCGGCGACCCGCCGCGACCCGCTGCCGAGTGAATGAAACATGTCCAAATGATTTCGAGCCTGCTGCCACAGGTTCAGATAAGGGCCTAACCTGGGATAATGAACGAACGGCTGGTGTGGATCGACTGCGAGATGACGGGCCTCGACATCGAACGGGACGCCCTGATCGAAATCGCGTGCCTGGTAACCGACGGCGAGCTGAACATTCTCGACGAGGGCGTGGATGTCATCATCAAGCCCCCGCCCGAGGCCGTCGACCAGATGAGCGACGTGGTCCGCACCATGCACACCACCTCTGGCCTGCTGGAAGAGCTGGCTGGCGGGGTGACCATCGCCGAGGCCCAGGACATCGTGCTCAGCTACGTGCAGACGCACATCAAGGAGCCGCGCCGGGTCCCGCTCTGCGGAAACTCGATCGCCACCGACCGCTGGTTCATTGCCCGCGACATGCCCCAGCTCGACCATTACCTGCACTACCGGATGGTCGACGTGTCCAGCATCAAGGAGCTGGCCCGCCGCTGGTACCCGCGGGTCTACTTCGCCAGCCCGGCCAAGCGCGGCGGCCACCGGGCCCTGGCCGACATCACCGAGAGCGTGCAGGAACTGCAGTACTACCGCGAGGCGGTGTTCGTTCCCCAGCCCGGCCCGGATTCGGCCACCGCCCGCCAGATCGCCGCCCGGCACACCACTCCGGCGCCGGAGTAGGCGCCGAGTCGCCGGAACCCGCGGTTGCTGGTAAGTTCTCTGTGCCGCGCGGATCCACGCGGCCATGGTGGGTGTAGCTCAGTTGGTTAGAGCACCAGGTTGTGGTCCTGGGGGTCGTGGGTTCGAATCCCATCATCCACCCC
>DATDIH010000426.1:0-3730 GCA_036521155.1 Streptosporangiaceae bacterium | reverse complement strand
AGCGCGGCGGCGGCGAGCGCGTTGTGGACGTTGTGCTCGCCGTACAGGCGGAGCTGGACCCGGGCCGATCCGGACGGGCCGGCCAGCCGGAAGCCCGGCCGGCCCCGGTCATCGAGCCGGACTTCCCCGGCGCGGACGTCGGCGGGCCCGCGGCCGAACGTCACCACCCGCGCCGCGGTCCGCGCGGCCATCGCCATGACCCGGGGGTCGTCGGCGTTGAGCAGCGCCACCCCTCCCCCGTCTCCCCCGGCCCCGGGCAGCGCGGCCGGCAGCTCGCCCTTGGCCCGGGCGACTTCCTCGATGCCGCCGAACTCGCCCTCGTGAGCGTGGCCCACGCAGAGCACCACGCCGTACCGGGGCGGGGCGATCCGGCACAGGTGGGTGATGTGCCCGGGGCCCCGGGCGGACAGCTCGAGCACCAGGTAGCGGGTCTCTTCCGTGGCGCGCAGCACGGTCAGCGGATGGCCGATCTCGTTGTTCCAGGACGCGCGCGGCGCCACGGTGGGGCCGAGGGCCTCGATGAGCTGGGCGGCGAGGTCCTTGGTGGTGGTCTTCCCCGCCGACCCGGTGATCCCGGCGATCTGGAGGCGCGGCAGGGCGTCGACCACGGCGCGGGCCAGGCGGCCCAGGGCCTCGGTGACGTCGGGCACGACCAGCGCGGGCACCCCGCAGGGCCGGGTGGCCAGCACCGCGGCAGCCCCGGCGGCCACGGCCTGCGCGGCGAAGGCGTGCCCGTCCGCGCGGGTACCCGGCAGCGCCGCGAACAGGGCGCCCGGGGCGGCGGCCCGGGAGTCGATGATCACCGGGCCGGTGACCAGGGTGGCCGGGTCGGCGTCCCGCCCTGGTGCAGCCCCGGTGAGCTCGGCCCCGACGATCTGGGCGATGGCACCGAGAGAAAGCGGGATCACGCGTCCTCCCCCATGGCGCGCCCTGGCCGGCTGGCCGGACCGGGACCGGGGGGCGCCGGGCTCAGCCAGACCCGGGCCGCGTCCCGGCCGCCGTGCTCGGCCAGCGCCCCGGCGAGGGCCTCGGCGGCGACTTCCCGGTCGTCGAACGGGGTGACCTGCCCGGCGGCGTACTGCCCGCGCTCGTGGCCCTTGCCCGCTACCAGCACGATGTCCCCCTTGCCCGCGGCCGCGATGGCCAGGCCGATCGCGGCGGCCCGGTCCGGCTCGATGATCATCCGTCCGCGACGCTCGGGCGGGACGGTCAGGACCCCCTGCAGCATTTCGGCCAGGATGGCCAGCGGGTCCTCGGATCGGGGGTTGTCACTGGTCAGGATAGCCAGGTCGACGAGGCTCACGGCGGCCGCGCCCATCAGCGGCCGCTTGGCCCGGTCCCGGTCACCGCCGCAGCCCAGCACGATGGTCAGCCGCCCCTGGGTCACCGGCCGCAGCGCGCGCAGCACCGCTTCCACGGCGCCGGGCTTGTGGGAGTAGTCCACGAGCACGGTGAAGTCCTGGCCGCACTCGACCCGCTCCAGCCGCCCCGGCACGCCCGGCGCGGCGGCGACCCCCGCGACCGCGGCCGCCAGGCTGACCCCCGCCTCGACCAGGGCCACGATGGCACCCAGCGCGTTGGAGACGTTGAACGGGCCGGGCAGCGTCACGGACGCGTCGGCCTCCACCCCGCCCGGGCCGATGACCCGGAAGGTGCTGCCGTCCGCGCCGCCCCGCACGTCGGCCGCGCGCCAGTCGGCGCTCCGGTCACCCGCGGCGGAGATGGTGGTCACCGGGATCTGCGCCCGGGCCGCCAGCTTGCGGCCCCACTCGTCGTCGATGTTGACCACGCCGGCCCGGGCGAAACCCCGGGTGAACAGGCTGGCCTTGACCGCGAAGTACTCGTCCATGCTGGCGTGGAAGTCCAGGTGGTCCTGGGAGAGGTTAGTGAACACGACGACGTCGTAGCCCGTGCCGGTGACCCGGCCGAGGGCCAGCGCGTGGCTGGAGACCTCCATCGCGGCGGCGGTGACGCCCCGCTGGACCATCTCGGCCAGCAGCGCCTGCAGGTCGGTGGCCTCGGGCGTGGTGAGCTGGCTCGGCGCGACGGCCCCGGCCACCCGGGTCTCCACCCCGCCGAGCAGCCCGGTGACGTGACCGGCCCGCCGCAGGCCGGACTCGAGCAGGTAGGTGGTGCTGGTCTTGCCGCTGGTGCCGGTCACCCCGATGAGCGTCAGCCGTCCCGACGGGTTTCCGTAGATCCACGAGGCGACTTCGCCGAGCCGGGCCCGCGGATCAGAAATAACGAAGACCGGCAGGCCGCAATGACTCGCCAGGCTCCTGCCGTCCGGGTCGGTGAGCACGGCCACGGCCCCGGCCGCCGCCGCGTCGTCACAGAACTGCGCGCCGTGGTGCTGGCTGCCCGGCAGGGCGGCGTACAGGTCCCCCGGCCGCACCCGGCGGGAGTCGTGGGTCACGCCGGACACCGTGACCGGGCCACCCGGCCCGGCCAGCGGATCGGGGCCAGCGCGTCCGGTGCTCAGCCCGAGCAGCATGGCGAGTTCGGAGAGCGGACGCGGCGGGACATCGCGAGGAAGGAGAGCCGCAGGCACGGGCCGAGGGTACCTCTGATCACGGTGCCGTGAGCCTGACGTTGGGACGCTTGCCGTGATCGGGCGGGATCTTCATGGTCCGCAATGCGAAGTTCATGACCTTATAGAAGACCGGGCCCGCGACCTGGATGCCGAAGTAGCCGCCCTTCCGGGGATTCTGCACGTTCACCGCCACGACCAGCTTCGGATTCCCGGCCGGAGCGATCCCGATCAGGCTCGACCCGTACAGGCACAGGCAGCCGCCGTGCTTGGGGTCGGCGATCTGCGCGGTCCCGGTCTTGGCCGCGATGGAGTACCCGGGTATCTCCGCCCACGGCTCCCCGACCTGCGCGTCCACCCAGGGCACCTGCTGCAGGATGCCCATCAGTTCGTGGGCGGTCTTGGCCTGGATGACCCGGTGGCGGGCGGGCTTGGGCGCGGGCACGAACCGGCCGCCGGCGTTGGTGCTGCCCGCCACGATCGAGGGCGCCACCCGGACTCCCCCGTTCGCGATCGTGGCGTAGACGCTGGCCATCTGGACCGCGGTGACCGCGACGCCCTGGCCGAACGCCAGGGTGTACCGCTCGTCTCCCCACCACTTGCCCGTCGGGTAGAGGATGCCGTTGCTCTGGCCGGGGAGGCCGGGCACGCTGGGCGAGCCGATGCCGAAGTTGCGGAAGTACTGGTACTGGGTCTGCGGGCTGACGTGCTGGGCCACCTGGACCATGCCCACGTTGCTGGAGTGGGCGATGATCCCGGCGATGGTCCATCTCTCGGTGGGGTGGTACTCCGCGTCGTGGAAGCTGTAGCCGTGGAAGTTGATCGACTCGGGCACGGTGTAGGCGCTCATCGGGGTCTGGCCGCCGTGCTCCAGGGCGGCGGAGGCGGTGATCACCTTGGCCGTGCTGCCCGGGTCGAACACGTTGGCCACCGGGATGTCCGTGGTGCCGGCCACGTTGGCCGGGTGCGCGGGGTTGAACGAGGGCGCCTGGGCCATGGCCAGGATCTTCCCCGTGCCGGGCTGCATGATGACCACCGTGCAGTTGCTGGCGTCGGTCGTCTTGACCTCCTGGGCGCAGGCCTGCTCGGCTTCCCACTGCAGGCCGGCCACGATGCTCAGCCGGACGTTGTCCCCTGGCACCATCTGCCGGGTGGTCTGCCCAGCCACGGGGATCGGCTCGCGGTTGGTGCCGACCTGCA
>DATDIH010000425.1:0-2107 GCA_036521155.1 Streptosporangiaceae bacterium | reverse complement strand
CCAGCGAGACCCAGTCCGTCAGCACCCCGCCAGCCACCACACCAGTCTGGGCCATGACCAGCGATCATGCCCGCCCAGCCCAGCACCAGCCAGCGGAACCACCACAAACCAAGATCAACTTAAGCTAAACGGCATTGTGCTGGCACAGCAGAAAATGCCCACTTTCTTGACGGCCTGGAAGCAGTTGGGGCATGAGTGGCTCTAGATGAGCAGGGTGACCCGCGGTCGGTGCGTACGGGAGTGTCCTTTTGGAGGGCTCTAGGACGGTCGGGTGAGCATCTGGCGGGCGCGCAGGGCGATCTCCAGCTCGAAGCGGCGATCGGGGTCGCGGAGCTGGTCGCCGAACAGGTCGTCGACCTGGCGCAGGCGGTAGCGGACGGTCTGCGGGTGGACGTGCATGCGGGCCGCGACCTCGTTGGCGTTGCAGCCGTGCTGCAGCCAGATCAGCAGGGTGCCCGCCAGCCGGTCGCGCTGGGCCGGGCGCAGCCGCTGCAGCGGCGCCAGCCGGGCGGCGCACAGGGCCTGGGTCAGTTCCTCGTCGCCGAAGATCATCAGGCTGGCCAGATGCTCGTCGCACCGGATCAGGCCGCGGTGGTGCGGGAGGCGGCTGCCCGGGTCGTGGGCGTCCGGGCCGTGGCTGTCCGGGTCGCGGCCGGTGATGATGCCGCGGTCGGCCAGTTGCAGGGCGCGGCGGGCCCAGCGCAGCGAGGCGGCCGCTCGGGTCAGGGGCTCGGCCGGGCCGGCCGCCGCGGACCAGCCCGCCAGCGCCCGGGCGGCCGTGGCCATCCGGCCCGCCTGGTCCGGGTCCGGGATCAGCAGGCACGGTTGCTGGCGGGACCAGTCGGCCAGCACGTCGTCGGGGAGCGAGAGGGTGTCTGGGTGGCTCGCGGTGGCCGTGGGCTGAGGCTCGCCCAGCGCGACCAGCGCGACCTGGGTGGGCAGCGGCCAGCCCGCCGCCCGGGCGGCCTCGGTCACCGCCTCAGCCGGCGCGGGCGGGTCGGTCAGGATCAGGTCGAGCAGCCGCCGGCGGCGGCGCTCCCGCTCCCCCGCGAACTCGGCCCGCGCCTCCCGGTACCCCTGGGCCGACGCGTCGGCCAGTTCGTCCAGGTAGACGAAGATCGCCTCACCGGCCCGGCCGAGGGCCAGCGCGTCCAGACCCTGCTCGGCGGCGATCACGCACAGCCGCCGCCAGCCCACCCGGGCCCCGAGCCGGAGCGCGGCCTGCAGCGGTTCGAGGCTGCGGCCCTCGCGGGCTTCGGTCGCGCCGATGCCGCGGAATTCGGTCAGGATCGCGGCCATCGGCGTTCCTGGGTGCGCCACCCGGTCGATGAACGTGTCCACCGCGTGCTGCACGGCCTGGCCGAGCGCCCGCGCGTAGCTGGGATCGAACGGGCGGGTGTACTCGGCCACCTCGGACTCGATGGCCGTGCTGATCTCGGCGATGGAGACCGGCGACTCCATCCGCAGGACTTCCGCCATCTGGGCCGGCAGAACCGGCCAGCTGCCGATAGGCCCGTCAGTGGGCTCGGCCAGCTTCAGCACACCGCTCACCCCGCACCCGCTCGTTCGCCACCTCCATCTGGCGCACCGGACTGGTGCTGGTGCTCCAGGGGCTAGCGAAGTCTTAAGTACGCCTGCGTACCTTTGACGACGGTACGTCGCAGAAACGCTGGTGTCACGTGTTCTGGGGAGCTGATCCTGCGAAGGGTGCGGCGAGCGGGGCTGATGGGCCTGCGGCGCGGGTGGTCCAGCGGGGAAGGTGTGGCCAAGCAGCGGGAGGCGGTACGCTACCCACGGCGGCCTGGCCCCGGCCACCGCCGACGCGGGCGTAGCTCAATGGTAGAGCCCCAGCCTTCCAAGCTGGTCATGCGGTTTCGATTACCGTCGCCCGCTCTCTTGCTCCGATGTGTGCAGGCCCTCGATGACCAGTTCTGCGGCTGGCAGGCCACCCTCAGCAGTTTGCAGCGTTGAACGCCGCGATCTTGCTGGGCAATTCGGCGAGCGAGTCAATCCGCATCGTCGGCACCCGCTCCGAGTCCGGGTCATCCCACTGAATCGTCGCCCACGGGCCCCGGCGGATCAGGGCCGTCCGCAAGCCGAGGCTGGC
>DATDIH010000424.1:0-23436 GCA_036521155.1 Streptosporangiaceae bacterium | reverse complement strand
CGGGCCTCGTAGACCAGGTTGAACGGGGTCTCGGCCACCCGCCGGAACGAGCCGAAGCCCGCGTCGTGGGCCAGCCGGGCGATGGCCGCCTCGCCGGCCTGGGCGCCCAGGGAGTAGCCGCCGTCCTGCGACAGCGCGTTCGGCACGCACAGGAACGTGGAGAACGAGTAGTACACCCGGCCCACCGGGTTCAGGTTGCCGGCCACGGTGTCCTCGGCCCGCGGCTCGACCACCATCCAGGTGCCGCCCGGAGCGAGCTGCTCGCGGACGTGCCGGGCCGCGCCGGCCGGATCGCCCATGTCGTGCAGGCAGTCGAAGCTGGTCACCAGGTCGTACGGGCCGCCGCCGAACGTCTGGGCCGTGGCCACGTCGAAGCTGACCCGGTCGGCGAGCCCGGCGTCGGCGGCCCGCTTGCGCGCCCCCAGCACCGATCCCTCGTGGTAGTCCGAACCGGTGAAGGTGGACTCCGGGAAGGCCTGCGCCATCAAGATGGTGGACGCCCCGAGGCCGCTGCCGATGTCGGCGACCCGGGCCCCGGCCCGCAGCCGGCCGGTCACGCCGTCCAGGGCGGGCAGCCAGGCCTCGACCAGGCTGGCGATGTAGCCGGGCCGGAAGAACCGCTCGCAGCCCACGAAGACCTCATCGTCGTGCTCGTGCCAGCCCAGGCCGGCGCCGGTCCGGAACGCCTCGGTGACCTGCGGCTCGGCCTTCAGCGCGCCCAGCGCCAGCTGGAACGCGCCCGGCGCGTACACCGCGCCGTCCGGGTTGGCCAGCGCGAACGCCTGCTCGGGGGTGAGCGAGTACTGGCCGGTGGCCGGGTCGTACTCGACGTAGCCGCCGGCCGCCTGGCCGCGCAGCCACTCGTCGACGTAGCGGGCGGCGGTGCCGGTCCGCTCGGCCAGCTCGGCGGGCAGCAGCGCCCCGTCGGCCAGGGCCCGGTACAGGCCGAGCCGGTCGCCCACCACCACGCTGCCCGCGGCCATGGTCGCGCCGAGGTCCCCGACGAACTTGTGCAGGAACTCCATGAGCTTGTCCTGGTCGATCTCCATTGCCTTCTCCTCCTGGGTGGTCGGTCTCCTGACCCAAGAGGTATCCGGGCGCACCCCGGCCCCGGATCGGCAGCGACTACCGATACCGGCGCGGAGGCTACTGAGGCTGGGAGCTGAGCACGCCCAGTTCGGCGGCGCGGGCCGCGGCCTCGCGCCGGTCGCGGGCGCCCAGCTTGGCCAGCAGCGCGGCCACGTGGGTGTCGACCGTGCGTACGGACAGCACCAGCTCACGGGCGATTTCGGCGTTGGTGTGGCCCTGCACCAGCAGCCGCAGCACGTCGGTCTGCCGGGCGGTCAGGCCCGCCGGGCTGGCCCGGGTCTCCTCCGAGGGCCCGCGCGGGATGCGGGTCACGCCCAGGGCCCGCAGCCGGGCCCGGACCCGGCTGGCCAGCGGCCGGGCGCCCAGGTCGTCCAGGATGGCCAGCGCGGCCAGCAGGTCCTGCGGGTCGGGGCCCTGGGCCAGGGCGGCTGCGTGCTCGTAGGGGCAGCCGGCCGTCTGCCACGCCGCAGCGGCCTCGCGCCACCGGCCCGACGCCAGCAGGGCGTAGGGGTGCGAACCGGACACCGAAGTCGGCTCACCCGCCACCGTGAGCCAGTACCCGAGCTCAGCTTGCTGGACCAGATCGCGGAGCCGCTCGGTCTCCTGGTACAGCGGCCGGGCCAGGTCCCGTACGGCCTGATCGTCGCCACGGAGCCAGGCGTGTTCGGCGCGGGCCGCCGACACCGGTCCGGTGCGCTGGGTCTCACCGCTGTCGGCGACCAGTTCCCAGGCCCGATTCAGCAGGTCCTGACCCTCGGGCCGGCCGCGCCGGGTCGCGACCCGGGCCAAGACGGTCAGCGCCGACATGTGGGTCGTCCGTTGCGCGCTGGTGATCAGTTGCATGGCCTGTTCCGCCAACCGGACCGCCTCGTCCCAATGGCCGCGGGCCAACGCCAGCCGGGCCTGCTCGGTCCGCATGTAGGACAGGAAGAACAGGAACTCTTCCTCTTCGGCCAGCTTGACTCCGGCCCGCAGGTACCGCTCGGCCTCGTCCAGCCGGAACCAGTCCAGCAGGTTCCAGCTGATGTTGACGTAGGCGCGGCAGGCGTCCTCGGTGTCCCCAGCCGCCAGCGCGACCCGGAGTGCCTCGTCCAGCATGGGGTGGCCGGCCGGGTTGCCGTCGAACCAGTAAGCCGTGCCCACGTTGGTCATGGCGTGCGACATGGTCTCGTCGTCACCGGCCTCCCGGGCCAGCGCGATAGCCCGCTCACCGAGCGCGATGGCCTCGGCGTTCTGGTTGGCCAGCATGAGCAGCTGCGACTGATTGCTGAGGGCCAGGGCCAGCACGCCCGGCTCCCCAGCTCGCTCGGCCGCCGCCACCGCCTGTCCCGCGGCGTCCTCGGCGCTGCGCCGGTCTCCGGCGCTCCAGTGCATCCGGGACAGCCAGCGCAGGTTCACCGCGAGCTGTCCCGCAGTTCCGTGGGCGCGATACAGCGCCACGGCCTGCCGCTGGGCCTCGACCGCGGTGGACGCCACGCCGAGGATGTGATTCTCGACTCCGTACTCGGCCAGCAGCCGGGCCTGTTCGTCCGGGCTGAACCGGTCCACGTGCTCGAGCACCAGCCGGAAGTGCGCCACCGCCTCCCGGTGCGCGCCCGCCCCGACCGCGTCCCGGGCCGCGGCCGGGCCGTAGCTCACGATGGCGTCCTCGTCGCCGGCCTGGGCCGCGTAGTGGACGAGCTGGGACACGTCCGCGCCCGGCTGCTGGCTCAGTGCGTCCAGCACGCGCTGGTTGAGCGTTATCCGCCGGGCCGCCGGTATCGCGCCCTCGATGGCCCGCCGGGTCAGCTCGTGGTGGAACGAGATCCGCCGCGCCGACACGGTCAGCAAGCCGCGCTGTTCGGCCACGGCCAGGGCCGCGGTGACCTCCGGGCCAGCCAGCGCCTCGGCCAGCCGGCGGTCCAGCGCGGCCGGCACCACCGCCAGTTGCTCGAGCACGTCCTGGGTGCCCGCGTCCAGCGGGCGGACCCGGGCCAGCACCGCGTCGGCGATCGACGGCGGCACCTGGTCGCCGTCCGCCGACACCAGCAGCTCGTGCACGAAGAACGGGTTGCCCGAGGTCAGCGCGTATAGCCCGGTCGCGTCCACGGCGCTGCCCACGCTGAGTCGCTGGACCGCGCCGGGGGACAGCCGGGCCAGCGGCAGCCGCCGCACCTGATCCAGCCGGGACACCAGGCCCAGCAGGCCGTGCAGGAGATGCTCGCGGTGCAGTTCATCGTCGCGGTAGGTGAGGATGAGCACGGCGGGCAGGCTGGCCATCCGCCGGGCCAGGTAGCGCAGCGCGTCCAGGGTGGCGTCGTCGGCCCAGTGCACGTCCTCGATGACCAGCACCGTGGGGTGACCGGCCCAGTCCAGTTCGGCCCGCAGCGCGGCCAGCAGCCGATCCCGGTCACTGCCGTCACTCACGGCCTGGCTGAGCTCGGTGCCCACACTGCCGACCAGGTCGCGGAACGGGCCGAGCGTCCGCGGCGTGGCCAGGTCGTCGCAGTAGCCGATCAGCATCCGCCCCTCGGCGGGCAGCTGAGCGCGGACGGCTTCGACCAGGCTGGACTTGCCGATCCCGGCCTCACCGGAGATCAGTACCACCGACCCCTCGCCCCGGGCGGCGGATCCCACGGCCCCGGCCAGCACAGACAGCTCAAGGTCCCGCTCGACGATCCCCCGCTCCATGCCTGGATTGTAGGGCCGTACAGGTCAGCTGGCCTGGGTGGCGACCATCCGGTTTGGATCGCTTTCGTCCACCGTCCACGGGTGGCCGTCGACCGCGACCTGGCGGGGCGGGTGCTCGCCGGGAAGCCGGGGCCACTCGGCCCGGGTGAGCGGGGCCGGGCCGCTGACCGTGATCTCGGCCGCGCCGCCGGAGACGGTCAGCGCGATCCGGGTCTCGCCCCGGTCCTCGTGCACGGTGGTGGTGCCGCCCTGGCCGCCCCACACCTCCAGGGTCAGCGTGGCCGGGTCGGCGGCCGCCGAGACCGCGCCGCTCCCGTCCACCGGCAGCAGCGCGCCGTGCCGGACGAACAGCGGGGCCTGCTCAGGCGGCCTGGTCAGCCGGTGCCAGCGGCCGCCGTCGTAGCGGGCCCGGGTGCTGTAGTCGATCCAGGCGCCCGCGGGCAGATAGACGTCGTGCTCGCCGTCGGCCGCGGTGACCGGCGCGGCCAGCAGGTCGGCGCCGATCAGGTACTGGCCGTCGGCGTCCCGGGCAGCCCGGTCCTCCGGGACGGCCGCGATCACCGGCCGCAGCCAGGTGCGGCGCTGGCGGACCGCCTCGGCCGCCGCCGAGTACAGGTAGGGGAGCAGCCGGTACCGAGTGCCCACGATCTGCCGGGTGACCGGGTACACCCCGGCCGCCTGGTCCCAGGGCAGCCGGCTGGTGGTGCCGTGGTACCGGTTCAGCGGGGACAGCGCGCCGAACCAGGCCCAGCGCAGGTACAGGTCGGACGGCGGCGAGCCGTAGAAGCCGCCCACGTCGTGGCTCCAGAACGTGCCCCCGCCGATCGCGTAGGACAGGCCGCCCCGCAGCGTGCTGCCCATGCCGGCGTAGGTAGAGGCCGGGTCGCCGCCCCACTGCGCGGCGTGCCGCTGCCCGCCCAGGTAAGACGAGCGGCCCCAGACCAGCCGGTACCCGTGCACCTGCTCGGTCACTTCGGCGGCCGCGTCGTTGTAGAGCAGCGTGTACACGTTGTGCAGGTCCCGGCCGGACAGCCCGTTCCAGGCCACCGTGCCGGGCGGGACGGCCTCGGCGAAGTCGGTCTTGAACACCGCCACCCCGTCCTCCAGCAGCCCGGTGAGGTGGCCCTGCCACCAGCGGACCGCGGCCGGGTTGGTGAAGTCGACAATGGCCATCTCGGGCAGGCCCTCGGTCTCGCCCCAGGCCTGGCCGGTCCAGGTCGAGCCGTCCGGGCGGCGCAGGAAGTAGCCGGCCTGGCTGGCTTCGGCGAACCGCGGGCTGTCCACGCTGATGTAGGAGTTGATCCACAGGCACAGCCGGAACCCGAGTTCGCGCAGCTCGGCGGTCAGGGCCTGCGGGTCCGGGAACGTCTCGGCGTCCCAGGCCAGGTCGGACCAGCAGCCCGGGCGCTGCCAGTACGGGTCCACGTGCAGCACATCGGCCGGGAACCCGTCCCGCCGGATCTGCCGGGCCCGTTTCAGCACCGACTCCTGGGTGTCGGGCTGGAAGCTGGACGAGACCCAGGTCCCGAAGGCCCAGCGCGGCGGCAGGGGTACCTCGCCGGTCAGCGTCCGCAGCGGCCCGTGCGCGTCCTCCGGCCCGGCCGCCCGGATCACGTAGAACTCCAGCACCTCGTCCGGCACGACCAGCGACACGGTGGAGTGCGAGGTGTGGGCCAGGTCGATCTCGGCCGGGGCTCCGCTGTTGACCAGCAGCCCGTAGCCGCGGGTGGACCAGTAGTACGGTACGGCCTTGTAGACGTTCGGCCCGCTGACCCCCAGCGCGTCCTCGATCCAGGCCACGGTCCGGGTGCCCCGCTTACCGAACGTCCCGAACCGCTCGCCCAGCCCGTAGAACTGCTCGTCGGGGCGGGCCTCGAAGCTGACGTGGTAGGCCAGCTCGCCGTCAGCCAGCGCGGTGCCCCCGAACGGCAGCGAGCAGGGCGCGCCGGTCACGTCCACGTCGTCGTGCTGCTGGGCCAGCAGGACCCGGCCGCCGCCGTCGGTGAACCGCAGCGACCACGGGTCCGGGGAGATCACCGCGACCAGGTCACCGGCGGCCACCCGGATCTCACCCGCGGGCTGCTCGCCCGCGCCTACCGGGCCGCTGGTCCGGGACGGGTCCCGGACCAGCGGCAGCGCCGTCTCCGACCGCGGCCGCTGGGCCCCGTCCCGGCTCAGGCTGACCCGGATGACGCCGGCCGCCACCGCGGCCACCTGGACGGTCAGCGGCTCCCCGTCGCTGGCCGGGCCGGTGAAGGTGGCCCGGCCCGAGCCGGCCGCGGCCACCCGGGCCGAGATCAGCGCGGCCGGGGTGCCGTCCGCCGCGCCGGCTCCGGGCGGCAGGTCGCCCACCTGCTGCTGGCGGCGGATCAGTGACTGCAGCGGAAGCAAGGGCGTCCCCCCGGGGTGAACTCAGTCTTCGAAGAACGGGTCGTTGCCGTGTACGGTACGGGCCCGGCCCTTGGGTTCTTCCCACTCTTCCTGGCGCCCGAGCGCGGTCAGGTCGAGGAAGGAATACGAGCTGCCCAGCGTGTCGGTGCCGCGGGCGTAGGTGGAGTAGGTGTGATAGATCTGCTCACCGTCGCGCAGGAAGCAGCTCATCCCGGGCAGTTCGGTGCTGTCCTCGTCGCCGAGGGCGTCGGGCACCGGCCGGTAGTTGTAGTCCAGCTGGGGCCGGTTCTTGTCCAGGGTGACCTCGAAGTCGTAGTTGAAGTCACTGTCCAGCGAGGAGTACCAGGGCACGGTCCAGCCCCGGCTCTTCGCGTAGGCCTGCAGCTTGGCCAGCGGGGCCCGGGACACCAGCACGAACTCGGTGTCCCGAGCGTGCAGGTGGGTCAGCAGCCCTTCGGCCACTTCGTCGATCCCGGCCGTGCAACCCGGGCAGGCCTCGTCCCAGTCCGGGCCGAACATCACGTGCTGGACGATCAGCTGCCCGTGGCCGCCGAACAGGTCGGCCAGGCTGGCTTTCCCATCCGGCGCCTCGAACACGTAGTCCTTCTCGACCCGGACCATCGGCAGGCGCCGGCGTTCCGCGTTGAGCGCGTCGCGCTGCCGGGTCAGCTTTTTCTCCTCGTCGAGCAGCCGGCGCCGGGCTTCGACCCACTCGGTACGCGACACGACCTGGGGCAGGCTCATGGTTGTCCTCCTGGAGCAGGGATACGAATCTCTGTCAGGTCAGACTGGCCCACGGGCGAAAAGTCATCGGTGCTCGCTTCCCCCCAGGTCACAGCCCAAGACTGTCATACGGGACGAACGGGACCAGGCCCGGGCCCCAGGTCAGCTGAAGATCGCGGAGATCTCGGCGCGCTCGTCCTCACTGAGGTCCAGCGCCACCGCCTCTCGCACGGCCTGCCACTGGCCGGGCCCGCTGGGCGACACGATCGGCGCCGTCACCAGCGGGTGGGCTCGCAGCCAGGCCAGCGCCGCCCCGGACACGCTCACGTGGTGGCGGCGGGCCACGTCGCGCAGGCGGGCCACCCGGGCCAGGTTGGCCCCGGTGTGCATGCCCGCGTAGTAGCGGTCGCCCGCCACCGCGATCCGGCTGCCGGGCGCGGGCGCCCGCCCGTCCAGGTACCGGTCGGACAGCACTCCGCCCGCCAGCGGCGAGAACGGGGTGTAGCCTAGCCCTTCCGCGGCCACCAGCGGCAGCACGTCCCGCTCGTCGGACCGGGCCAGCAGGCTCATCCCGTTCTGGACCCAGCCCGGCCGGTCCAGCCCGGCCCGGCCGGCGGCGGCCAGGATCTCCTCCAACTGAGCCGCGCTGACGTTGCACACCCCGTAGGCGCGGATCCTTCCGTCGGCCCTGGCCTGTGTGAACGCCTCAATCGTCTGGGCTACCGGGGTGTCTTGGTCCGGGGCGTGCGACAGGTACAGGTCGACCCGGCCGAGCCGGTCGATGCTCTGGCTCAGCTGGCGCGCGATGTGGGCCGGGGAGAGGTCCACGCCCACGCTGCCGTCGGGCCGGATGGCGTTGCCGACCTTGGTGGCGACCAGGGTGCCGGTTACCTGGCGTTCGGCCAGCCAGCGGCCCACGGCTCGTTCGCTCTCCCCGCCCCCGTAGGCGTCGGCGGTGTCAATGACGGTGATGCCGAGGTCGCGGGCCTCGTCCAGGCGGGCCAGGCCCTCCTCGGGACTGAGGCCGTGGGCCCGGGTGGCCGGCGACGACCCGATCCCGCCGATGGCCCCGGCGCCGAAGATGAACTCGCTGACGGCTAGTCCGGTGCGACCGAGCGGGCGGCTGTCCACCCGGGCACGCTAGCTCCCGCGGGCCGGGCGCTCAAGCGTGGCTGGTCCGGGCGCCGCGGACGTCGGTGACCTCAGCCCAGACCTCGCGCTGACCAAGCGCGCGGGCCACCGCGATGCGGTGGTGCCCATCGTTGACGAAGTAGCGGTCACCACACCGGTACAGCTCGACCGGATCGCTGCCGTCGCCGCGCCGGACCCCGGCCGCGATCCGCTCGAAGCGGGCCCGCGGCAACTGGGAGGTGGGCCGGAACGAGGCGTCGAAGTGCAGGGACGGCTCGACCGAGCCGACGATTCGCCCGATCGGCACCAGGGCGTCGCAGCCGGGCCGGCTCAGGCCCCCGCTCCGGCGGGCCAGGCCGCCGAGCGAGCCGGCCCCCGCCGGCGCGGCGATCGCCACCTCGCCCAGCACCTCCAGGCGGGTGACCGGCCGCCCCCGCAGCCAGCCCGCCAGCCGGGCCCAGTTCGCTCTCCGGCGGGCGCGATCAAAGTCATCCCGGGCGTCTGCCTGGGGGAACCCCGTCTCCATGGCCTCGTCCCTCCGCGATCCGGCCTCCGTGCCCGGCGCCGCCGTACCGCACGCCAGGTACTCCCACAGGACGAGTATACTCACGGTTTACGACATTAAAACCGTTAATAACGAAGGCTGGTGACGATGGCCATCGTCAGGTGGAGCTGGCTCGGCGATCCGCTGGCCATCGACCTGGTCAACACCGTGCGCCGCCGGGGCTGGCAGTTCACCGAGCTCATCCAGTCCCCGGATGACCTGCGGGACTGGCTCGACCGCGAACAGGACCGGGTCACCGCTCCGGCCGAAGTCGACGATGATCTGGTCACCCGGTTCCTGGCCTTGCGCGACCACGCTCTGGACCTGCTGCGGGCGGCCGCCGCCGGGCAGCCCTGGCCGGCCGAAGCGATCGCGGCCGTGAATGCCCTGATCCTGGCCGCCCCGTCCACGCGCCTGCTCACCGGCGAGCCCGGGGGATACCGGACCCAGCCGGTGACTGAAGCCGATCCGGCCGGCCGCCTGCTCGGCGACCTGGCCGCGGCAATGGTTGACCTGCTCACCGGCCCAGATGCGCCCGGGCTGACCCTGTGCGACGCGCCCGGGTGCGGGCACCTGTACCTGCGGCACCGCCCCAACCAGCAGTGGTGCGGCCCGCGGTGCGGCACCCGGGCCCGGACCGGGCGGCACACCAGCCGCCCGGCCCGGGCCGACCGCTAACCGGCCGCTGCGGCCGCGGCCCAGAACGAGCAGTGGTGCTCGGCCGGGAAATCGGTCTCGTTCTGCGGCTTGGGCGGCACCAGGTCCCGCCACACCGGGCGCGACGCCGAGAACCGCGGCCAGCCGCCGGCCGGGGTGCCGAACTTGGCCAGGTTGGTCCAGTAGCCACGCATGGTCGCGGCCAGCGCCTGCTGGGCCGGGGTCAGCGTGGCCGGGAACGCCTCCGCGTTCAGTGTGAACAGGTACTGGATCTCCGAGGCGTGGGCCGCGCCGTACGGGAAGCCTTCCGGTGGCAGGAACACCTCGGGTGCGTTCTCGTCGCTGAACTCGTAGGCGTAGGTCGGCACGTACTTGGCCAGCGAATCCTCGGCGGTCTGCGCGTTGCAGGCGAAGATCGCATCGGTGCCGAGCGCGCCCAGGGCCGCGGCCGGGCTGGAGAAGTCGCTCAGCGGGTACTGGGCCGCGATCACCGCCGCCGCGCTGGCCGGCACGCCCAGCGTGCTGGCGATCATGGACTGGTAGTTGGCCGCGGTGACCGCCGGGCCGCCCTCGGCCTGGGCCAGTCCCACGAACAGCCGCCACTCGTCGTGGTTGGTGCCGATGATGACCGGCATGTGGTTGAACTGGCCACTGCTGAGCGCGGTCCCGATGGACTGGGGCAGCACGTCCCCGTCGATGTTGGGCTGGTAGCCGCCGGTGCCGGCGTTCTCGTTGGCCAGGATCGTGGCGACCGGCACGCTGCGCAGGCAGGCGGCGGTGTTGGTGGTGCAGCCGACCTTGGCCGCGAACGCCGCCCCGGCTGATTCGGCGCTGGCCAGTGTGGCCTGGGTCAGCGCGTAGGTGCCGCTTTCCACGATGGCGTGCTGGAACAGCCCGCGGGCGCCCGGCGACACCAGCTGCGACAGCGTGGACAGGCCGCCGGCCGACTCGCCGAACACGGTCACGTTGCGCGGATTGCCGCCGAAGCCGCGGATGTTGCGCTGCACCCAGCGCAGCGCGGCCTGCTGGTCCATCAGCCCGTAGTTGCCCGACGGGCCGCCGGCGTGGCTGGCCAGCGAGCTGTCGGCCAGGAAGCCGAGCGCGCCGAGCCGGTAGTTGATCGTGACCACGTCGACGCCGTCGCGGACCAGTCCGGCCGGGTTGTAGTCGTCGCTCTCCCCGGTGACCAGGGCGCCGCCGTGGATCCACACCATCACCGGCCGGTTACCGAACCCGCCGGCTGGTGTGTAGACGTTCAGGTACAGGCAGTCTTCGGACGTGCTGGCCACCCCGAACGGTGACCCGGGCTGCGGGCAGTGCGGTGCGAAGCTGGTCGCGGCCCGGACCCCATGCCACCGCGCGGCCGGCTGTGGTGCCCGCCAGCGCAGGTTCCCGACCGGCGGGGCCGCGTAAGGGACGCCCAGGAACTCATGGTCGCTCCCGGCCGTGGTCCCGCGCAGCAGGCCGCCAGTGGTGGCCACCACCGGGCTGCTCCCGCCGGCGCCGGCCCGGGCCGCGGTCGCGGAAGGAGCCGCGGTCGCGGAAGGAGCGGCCACCGCCACTCCCGTCGCGGCCAGCGCGACGGCCGACAATCCCGCCGTCACGCTCAGCCGTAGCTTTTTATCCCAGCCAAATCTGATCACACGCATCGAACCACTCCGTTCGAGGACCAGGCCTGCGGGGCACAGCGGGCCACCTTGCCGCCGACTCTAAAAGAACGTCGACGTACTTTAAAGACCCAATACTTCAAGATGAAATGATCGGCATCAGACGGCAGTGAAGCCGGGATGGATAAGCGGAGGTCACGGATGGCGCGGAACGGCAAGCGGATCGAAAGCACGATGCAGGATGACTTCCCGCTCACCATCACCTCGATCCTGCGGCACGGATCTCAGGTGTTCGGCGCGAGCGAGTGTGTCACCTGGCAGGGGGACCATGCCCGGCACACCAGCTACCGGCAGATCGAGGTCAACGCGCGTCAGCTGGCTCAGGCCCTGACCCGGCTCGGCGTCGAGCCGGGCGACCCGGTGGCCACGTTCTGCTGGAACAACCAGGAGCACCTCGAGGCCTACTACGCGATCCCCTGCATGGGCGCGATCGTGCACACGCTGAACATCCGGCTGCCCGCCCAGCAGCTCACCCACATCGTCAACGACGCCGAAGACAAGATCATGATCGTCGACGGCAGCCTGATCCCGCTGCTGGCCCCGGTCGTGGCCGAACTGCCCTCGATCGAATCGTTCATCGTCATCGGCGACGGCGACACCTCGCTCCTCGGCGACCGGCCGGTCCACCGCTACGACGCGCTGCTGGACGCCGAGGACGGCGCCTACACCTGGCCCGAGCTGGACGAGAAGTCGGCCGCGGCCATGTGCTACACCAGCGGCACCACCGGCGATCCGCGTGGCGTGGTGTACTCGCACCGGTCCACGTTCCTGCACGCCCTGGCCACCTTGACCAACCAGTGCGTCGGGTCCAGCGAGGCCGACCGGCAGCTGACCATCGTGCCGATGTTCCACGTCAACGCCTGGGGCATCCCGTTCGCGGCGTTCCTGTCCGGCACCACCATGCACATGCCGGACCGGTACATGACCCCGGCCGCGATCGTGGACTTCATCGAGGCCGAGCGGTCCACCCTGGCCTCGGCCGTGCCCACCATCTGGGGCGGCATCCTGCAGGTCGGCGCGCAGCGGGAGATCGACCTGTCCTCGATCCGGATGGGCACCTCGGGCGGGGCGGCCATGCCGCGCTCGCTGATGGAGACGTTCCAGAAGCAGTACGGCGTACCCCTCATCCAGGGCTGGGGCATGACCGAGACCTCCCCGGTCGGCGGGCTGGCCCGGCCGCCTGCCGACGTGGAGGAGGGCACCGCCGAGGAACTGGACTACCGGATGAAGTCCGGCCGGCTGCTGGCCGGGGTGCAGATGCGCATCATCGACGACGAGGGCCACGAGGTGCCCTGGGACGGCAAGTCGACCGGCGAGATCGAGGTCCGCGGGCCGTGGATCACCGGCCGCTACTTCGGCCTCGACACGCCCGAGAAGTTCGACGACGGCTGGCTGCGCACCGGCGACATCGGCACCATGGACGACCGCGGCTACTTCCAGATCTCCGACCGGCTCAAGGACGTCATCAAGTCTGGTGGCGAGTGGATCTCCTCGGTGGAGCTGGAGAACCTGCTGGCCGGCAGCCCGGACGTGGCCGAGGCCGCGGTCATCGGCATCCCGGACGACAAGTGGACCGAACGCCCGCTGGCCTGCGTGGTCCTCCGTGACCCCGGCTCCCCGGCCGACCCGGCCACGCTGGCCGCGTTCCTGGATGGCAAGGTGGCCCGCTGGCAGGTGCCGGAGAACTGGACCTTCATCGACGAGGTGCCCAAGACGACCGTGGGCAAGTTCGACAAGAAGGTGCTGCGGGCCCGGTTCCAGAGCGGCGACCTGGAGGTCCACCGCACCCGGGACTGAGCCCGGCCGGCCGGGGGCTGACACCGGCCCGCGGCGGTAGGCCACAATATTCGGGGTGTACCGACTGATCCGGCGCGTGAGCGCGCTGCTCATCGCGGTGGCGATCGTCGTCCTCATCGTCTACGACGTGACGAACGGACGTGGTTTCTCCCATTGGTGGGCCGAGCACGCCATCACCACCTCGCTGGTGTCCGACCTGCTGATCGTCGGCGCCACCGCGCTGATCTTCAACGAGGTGCAGGCCTACCGGCAGCGCAAGGAGCGGTCGGTGTCGGTGGCCGCGCAGGGCCTGATCGTCTACGGCCAGGCCCGCGAGGCCTACCAGGCCGTGGTGGCCAGCATCAGCGACCCGTCGTCCGGCGGCGGCATCCCGGGCGAACTGCGGGATCTGGCCAGCAACCTGCTGGTGGCCTCGCCCAGCCTGTTCGACGACCCGGACGCCCGGGATTTCCTGCTCCAGCTGGACCGGCTGATGGCCTCGCTGTTCGCCGCGGCCAACGGCCAGTCCAGCCGGCCCGGCGGCCTGGGCCAGACCGGCCACCTGACCGACCAGATGAACGCGGTTCAATCGTCGTTCCAGCCGCTGGTGGCCCGGTTCCCGGACGGGTACCAGGCCCGGGTCCGCGACGCCGACCGTGACATCGACACCGACTCGGTCACCGGCACGGACCCGAGCCCGGGCAGCTAGACCTCGGGCACCTGGTCCAGGAAGCCGTACACCGCGGTGATCCGGCCGTCCGGGCCGGCCAGCGCGACGTCCGAGCCGACCACCACCGGCTCCGCGCCCTCAGGGGCCAGGTTCCATGTGAATCGGGCCTGCCGGTGGTGCGCGTCCACCGGCCCCGCCAGCGTGAACACGAACCCCGGAAACTGGCCTTGCACCGCGGCGATGGTGGCGTCGATCGCGGCCCGGCCGCTGACCTCAGCCAGCGGGTCGGTGTAGCTGGCGTCGGCCGCCCAGACCTGCTCGATCAGCTTCCGCCGCGCCTCCGGGTCGGTCTCGTTCCAGCAATCCAGGTACTGCTCGATGATGTCCTGCACGATGTTCTCCCTTGATGAGTGCGATGCACTCATCCTCAGCGGCCACCCCGCGTCAGCGCGATTACCTGCCAGGTAAGGCACCTGCCGCCAGTCAGGCCGCCCGTCAGGCCGCCTGCCGCGCCGCCCGCCAGGCCGCCCCCTGCGACCGCCATAGGATCACCGGGTGGTGGTCCGGTCCTGGTCGGGTGTGCTGGCCGAGCGTGACTTCCGGCTGTTCTTCACCGGCTACCTGACCTCGTTCTTCGGCAGCCAGATGGTCCCGGTCGCGGTCACGTTCGCGGTGCTCAACAACGGCGGGACCGCGGCCGACGTGGGTTACGTGCTGGCCGCCGAGACCGTCCCGCTGGTGGTGTTCCTGCTGGTGGGCGGGGTGATCGCGGACCGGCTGCCGCGCCGGGTGGTGATGATCGGTGCCGACCTGCTGCGGGCGGTGAGCCAGGGGACGCTGGCGGTCCTGCTGCTGACCGGTCATCCGGCCCTGTGGGAGTTCATGGTGCTGCTGGCCTTCACCGGCGCGGGCCAGGCGTTCTTCAGCCCGGCCATGACCGGGCTGATCCCGCAGGTGGCCAGCGCGGCCCGGTTGCAGCAGGCCAACGCGCTCAACGGGCTGGCCCAGTCGGCGGGCACGGTGGTGGGGCCGGCCACCGGCGGCGTGCTGGTGGCCACCGTCGGCCCCGGCTGGGCGATCGCCGTGGACGCGGCCACCTACCTCGTCAGCGCCTATTGCCTGGCGCGGGTCCGCGTGCCCCTGGTCGCGGCGGCGGGCCGGTCGTCGTTCCTGGCCGAACTGCGGCTGGGGTGGCGGGAGTTCCGGTCCCGGTCCTGGCTGGTGGCGGTGGTCATCAGCGCGGCCGTCTGGCACCTGCTGGTGCTGGCCCCGTTCATGGTGCTCGGCGCGGTGGTGGCCAAGGCCGATCTGGGCGGGGCGGGCGCCTGGGGGGCCATCCTGGCCGCCCAGGGGGTCGGGGCGGTGGCGGGTGGCCTGGTGATGCTGCGGGTCCGCCCGGGCCGGCCGCTGGTGTTCGCGATGGCCGCGCTGCTCACCGACGCCGCGCCAGTGGCCCTGCTGGCGGTCCGGGCTCCCGCGGTGGTGGTGGCGGCCGGGGCGTTCGTGGCCGGCTGGGGCCAGTCCATGTTCTCGGTGCTGTGGGACACCACCATGCAGCGGGAGATCCCGCCCGCCGTGCTGTCCCGGGTCAGCGCCTACGACTGGTTCGGGTCGGTGGCGTTCCTGCCGATCGGGTACGCGATCGTCGGGCCGCTGGCGGGGCTGCTGTCCATCACCGGGACGCTCTGGCTGGCGGTCGCCTGGTCGGTGCTCACGACCGTCGGCGTCCTGGTCGTGCCGAGTGTCTGGCGGCTGCGGGCCCCGGCACCGTCAGCCCCGGAACCGCCTGCCCCGGCCCCAGCGCCCGAGCCGACGTGAGCAGTACGATCACCGCCATGCAAGCGCGCAAGCTGGGGCTCAAGCCCGGCCTCCGGGTGTCCCTGGACGAGCCCCCGCCCGGCTGGGCGTTCGCGGACCCGCCCGGCGGCCTGGAGACCGTGGCCGCCCCCGAGCCCGCCGACGTGATCGTGGCCTTCTTCACCCGGGCCGCTGATTTCGGCCCCCGGCTCCCGGTGCTGGCCGAGCGGATCTTCCCGGCCGGGGCGGTCTGGGCCGCCTGGCCGCGCCGGGCCGGCGGTCACACCAGCGACATCACCGACAACGTGGTCCGCGAGTACGCCCTGCCCCTGGGCCTGGTCGACGTCAAAGTCGCCGCTATCGACGACGACTGGTCCGGACTCCGTCTCGTGTGGCGCAAGGAAAACCGGACCCCTCGCCCGGCCCGCCCCTAGCCGACCGGGCTGGCCAGCCCGTCGATGACCTCGGCGCCGGGCAGGGTGGCCAGCGACGCCCCCGGCAGCCACAGCTTGGAGCCGCGGATCCCCGAGCCGATCACCACGTGCCCCTGCTCGACCACCCGGGCATCGATGAGGATCGGCCACTCGCCCGGCAGCCCGATCGGGGTGATGCCGCCGTACTCCATGCCGGTCGCGGCCACCACGTCGTCGAGCGGGGCGAAGGTGGCCTTGCGCGCGTCCATCCGGCGCCGCACCACCCCGTTGACGTCCGCGCGCGTCACGGCCGTGACCAGGCACGCCGCATAACTGGTGACCCCGCCGCGCTTGCCCGCGACCACCACGCAGTTGGCGGACCGGGTCAGCTCGACGCCGTAGTGCGCGCAGAACGCCGCGGTGTCGGCCAGATCGGGATCGATGGGGGCGACCTCGGTCTCGGCGCCGCCGGGCCAGTCGGCCAGCGCGGCCGCGGTCGCCTTGGCCAGCAGTTCCGGACGGGACAGGGCGGGGGAGAGGTCGAGGTTCATGGAGCTATACAAGCAGGGCTCAGGGCTTGCGGGCGGCGCCGCCCCACATCCCGGTCACCGGACCGTCCGGGTCGACGGGCTCGTCGGGCCGCCACTGCGGCAGGGCCACCACCCCCGGCTCGAGTAGCTCCAGGCGGTCGAAAAACCGCTCCACCTGGTCGTGGGTGCGGAACGTGACCTTCTGCCGCATGGACTGGGTCAGGGCCGCCTCGGCCTCGGCCGCGTGCTCCGGTGCCTGGTCCCGGGCCGGCTGGGAGAGCACCAGGTAACTGCCGGACGGCACGGCATCCATCAGCGTGCGGACAATGCGGTAGGGGTCGTCCTCGTCCGCCACGCAGTGCATGATCGCGATCAGCATGACCGCGACCGGCTGGCCGAAGTCCAGGGTCGCGGCCGCCCCGGCCAGGATCTTGGCCGGGTCACGCACGTCCGCGTCCAGGTACGCGGTGGTCCCGGTGACGCTGGTCAGCAGGGCCCGGGCGTGGGCCAGCACGATCGGGTCGTTGTCCACGTACACCACGCGGCTGTCCGGCGCGGCGGCCTGGGCCACCTCGTGGGTGTTGTCCGCGCTGGGGATGCCGGTCCCGATATCGAGGAACTGCCGGACCCCAGCGCCGGTGGCCAGGAGTCGCACTGCGCGGCCGAGGAACGCCCGGTTCGCCCGCACGCCCGGCCGGACGGTCGGGGTGGCCCGCATGACCCGCTCGGCGGCTTCCCGGTCGACGGCGAAGTTGTCCTTGCCGCCCAGCCAGTAGTTGTAGATCCTGGCGATGTGCGGCACGGACGTGTCGATGTCGCGCGGGGCCGGCAGGTCGCCCTCGGGGATCAGGCTGCGGAACGGCTCGTGTTCAGAGGCCACGGCCTTACCGTAGCGGTGATTCGCGGCTTCCGCGCGGTCTGGGTCCCCGGTTGTGCGCGGCCGGGACCCATTCCTCAGTTGGGTTGTGCAGGCGGGAGAGTCAGATGGGTCGACAGCGCCCCGGTCCAGGTCGCCGGGCCGTTGACCTGCTTGCCACCCGAGTAGGCGGGCGGGCGAGCCGCCGGGTACCGCAGCGTCACCCGGCTGAAATACCGCTGGCCGGGGTGGTTGGGCACCGGCTCACTGCGCCAGAAGGTCACGTCGGCCGGGTAGCTGCGGAACTTGCCCGCCGCGCAGTACGGCTGGCAGTCGTTGATCACCTGGGTGCCGGTCCCGCTGGCGGACGAGGCCGTCCACGACGACCAGGACAGGTGGGTCAGACTGCTGTTCCCGTCCGCGCAGGCCAGCGTGAAGCTGCCCGGCCGCACCTGGGCGTGCAGGCAGTTGTAGGCCCGGGGGACGGCGGCCGGCCTGGTCGTAGCCGCCCGCTGGCCGCCGGCCGAAGCCGAGTGGCTGGCTGAGTGACGGGCCGGGTGGCTGGTCGAGGCCGTTGCCGTACTGACCGCGAATCCGAGCGCGGCGGCCGCGGCCGCGACGCCCGGGATGATGGCGATCAGTGCGCGTCGTCTCACATTCGTCCCCGTCCGCTTGGGGGCCATCGGCCTGACCCCACACTATCTAAGACGCAGAGGGGAACGTATTGGGTTGATGCCACAGCGTAACTTTTTTGTTTTTTTGCCGTCCGGCTGCCGCCCGGTCCGGTCACGGGTGCAACGACGCCCCCTTGAGCACCTTGTCCACCGCGTTGCGCGGCCCGTACACGGCCACCCCGACCAGGTTCAGTTCGGCCGCGTCCACCGCCCGCACGGCGGCCCGGTTGTCGTCGTCGTTGTCGGTGGCGAACAGGTCCTCGGTGTAGACCGCGGTGGCCAGCCCGCGGCCGAAGGCCCGCTCGCGTACCGTGGCCAGCAGGGCACGGTCGGCCGCGTAGCACAGCACCGGCTGCCGGAACATCTCCAGGTACTGATTCCCCGAGCCGTCCTCATACGGCTTGCCGATGGTCTCCGGGACCCCGGCCGCGACCCCGCTGGACAGGAACGCGGTCACGTTCAGCTTCTGCCACTGCTCCAGGTCCGCCCGCACGGCGATGGCGATCTTGGTATCAAAACGCATGACCCCAGGCTGGGGTACCGGTCCCGCTCAACGCTTGAACGCTGGTGCGCTTTATTTATTTATCGAAGGTCGCGGCCGTGAGTACACAGCAGTGACGGCGCGCTTTCCCTGGGCGTTCAGGCCCTCGATGGTCAGCTCGGCTTCGGTCAGGCCCGCGCGGGTGAACGCGGCCAGGTCGCCCGGGCTGAGCGGCCACGGCCGGCTGCCCGCCGGCTGGTGGTCGTCCCGGAACAGGCCGTGCACGAACACCCGGCCGCCCGGGGCCACCGTGGCTGCGATGCTGGCCGCGGCCTCGGCCCGCTGATCCAGCGGCAGCGACTGCAGGGTCCGGATCTCCACCACCAGGCTGAACTGCCGCGCCCAGGCCCCGGGCAGCTGGAACACGTCCGCCACCTGGTAGTCCACGGCCGAGCCGGGGAACCGCTCGTGGCAGTGTTCGATGGCCGCCGGCACCAGGTCGAACGCGGTGACCTGGTAGCGGCGCCGGCTGACTTCTTCGGCGTCGTCGCCCAGCCCGCAGGCCACGATCAGCGCCCGGGTCTTCGCCGGCTCTCGCGGCGGAGGCTGCCGGTCCAGCCAGTCCACCAGTGCTGGCATCGGGGCCAGGCTGGCCCAGGGGACCGCGGCCAGGTTGTCCCCGGCCTCGCGGTAGATCTGCTCGAACGTCGGTTCGCCCGCCATTCGGCCCATACTAGAGAGATGACCAGCGGTGACCGGGGGAGTAGCGACTGGGTCCGCTACTGGCGGGCCGGCTCCGGCGCCCTCGGTGCGGTCGAGGCGATGCACGCGCACTTCCAGTCGCACGTCTACCACCGCCACAGTCACGACACCTACTCGTTCGGCGTCACCGACCGCGGCGCGCAGGCCTTCACCTGCCGGGGCGGTGCCCACGTCAGCGCGGCCAACATGGTCATGACGTTCAACCCCGACGACCCGCATGACGGGCACGCGGCCACCACGCCCGGTTTCACCTACCGGATGATCCACATCGACCCGGCCCTGGTTGTCGAGCTGCTGGCCGAAGCGAATGACCGTGGCGTGGGTGCGGCCCGGCCCGCCGGGCGCCCCCTGTTCCCCACCCCAGTCGTCACCGACGTCCCTCTCGCCCGCCGTCTGCGCCTCCTGCACAGTGTGCTCACCGGCCCGTCCACCCCACTGGAGCAGCACGAGCACCTGGCCGCCACCGTCCGCCTCCTGGCCGGCCACGCGTCCCGCCGCCCGGCCGAAGCCATCCCGCCCGCCTCGGCCCTGATCGCCAACCGGGTCCGGGCCCGGCTGCACGACGAGTTCAGTGCCCCGCTCACCGCCACCGACCTGGCCGAAGCCGCCGGCTGCAGCCGGTTCGCGGCCACCCGCGCCTTCACCGCCGTCTACGGCCTGGCCCCCAGCGACTACCAGCGCCAGCTCCGCCTCCGCGCCGCCCGGACCCTCCTTTCCACCGGCACCTCACCCGCCGACACCGCCGCCGCCGTCGGCTTCGCCGACCAGGCTCACCTCACCCGCTGGTTCCGCCGCTGCTACGGCGTCACCCCCGCCGCCTACCGCCAAGCCGCCCCCCGCCCCTGAGCCCCGCATCGCTCCCGGTCCCTGTCTACAGCTCGCGGCGCCCCAGCCCATGTACGCAATGTGGGTTAGCTGGCGTGCAGGACGAAAAAGAGGAAGCCCAGGAAGCGATGGTTGTCCGTGATGTCGTCGGGCAGCAACTCGCGGGGGGTATCGGGTGCAACGGCTGGCTCGCTGATGACCGATATCCGGAAGCCGGCCGCGGTGAAGGCGCCGGTCATGGCGTGCAGCGGCCGGGTCCAGAAACGCAGCAGCGCGGTCTGGCCGGCCACGGTCCACTCAACGGTGTAGTCGTAGGTCGCGAAATAATCTGGTTTGAGGCCGGCTTCACGGTGCCACAGGTTCTCGGCAAAGGGATGGTCGGCGGACACGATGAGCCGCCCGCCGGGCTTGAGCACGCGCCGCAGCTCGGCCAGTGCCGGTCCCCAGTCCTCCAGGTAGTGCAGCACCAGGGAAGCGGTGACGTCATCGAACGTGCCGCCCGGGAAGGGAAGCGGGCGGCCCAGCTCGGCTACCTGCAGGTCCGCGTCGTCACCGAGCCGCCGCCGGGCCAGCTCCACCATCCCAGCGCTCTTGTCGAAGCCGGCCACGATGGCGCCCCGATCACGCAGCGCCGCGAACAAAGGACCGGCGCCGCAGCCAGCGTCGAGAATCCGCCGGCCAGCCACATCCCCCGCCAGCGCCAGCATCGCGGGCCGCTCGTAATGGGCATTAACGAGGTTGTCCTCACTTGAGGCCGCGTACGCCTCGGCGAAGCTGTCATAGTCGTTGACCCCCGGCGGATCCGCAGCGTCAGCGGGGACCGAGACAAGCCTGGTGGAAATCCCTCCAGGGGGATGGTTGTCGCTCGACATACGGCCCATGGTGGCAGGCGCCGTTATGAGCGGCCACGGATCCGCGTCCCAGACGGCGACAACGGCCGATCAGCCTGCAGGCCAGTCGGTGGCAGCCTCGGTAGGCGAGCACGGCAAGCATCTCCGCTCGGCGGGGCCGGGCCGGGGAGGCAGGCTGTGCTGCCTTGCCTGGCCGCGAAAACTTCTTGAGTGCACAAGTAACCGGAGTTACGCTGATTGCTCCAGCAATCAAGGAGCTGATCGTGGACCGGGACGAGAAGGAGCGCCTCGAGCGCGGGGCCGAAGAAGAGCTGAACAGGCAGTTCGGCGACGAGACCGTGCAGAAGGTCGAAGTGCTGCAATACGGCGACGAGCCCGTGATCGAGCCCGGCCAGGCGATGGTCCGGGTGATCCTCACCCCGACGGGCGAAGATCAGGAAGAGACGCTGCACGCGTTTGAAAAGGCGCATCGCGCGGCAATCGAGGACCTGGGCAAGAAGGTCGCCCGGAAGCTGCCCTCCATCGGGCGCGTGGAAATCACGCTCCCCCCGCAGCCCGGCGAGCGCGGGCATCCCACCATCTCGATGTCTGCCGGCCCGCCGGATCGCACGGCCGCAGGCCGCAACCTCACCCCGGTGATGGCACGGCTCGACCCCAGAGACGTTGAGGTCCTCGACGCCCTGATCACCGCTGGCATCGTCTCCAACCGCGCCGACGGCGTCCGCTGGGCACTGACCCGCATCCGCGAGCGCCCCGCCTATACCCAGCTCCGCGAGCACATCGGCAAGATCGACGAGCTGAAGGCCCAGCTCTGAGGAAATTCCGTCCCGCCCACGCTGCAATCGTCCTCGGTTCCGCCACCGGGCACGGAAGAGTGCCGGCAATATGGCATTGGTGACATACCGACATTTCGCCGTCAGGCGGTGACCTCGGCCCAGGTGATCGTCCCGCCGCCCGGATCCTGGTCCCAGCCCCATGCGTCCGCGATCGCGTCGACCAGCTGCAGCCCACGCCCGCTCTCGGCTCCGACGTCGACCGGTCGCACCCGCGGCAGTTCCGGTCCGCCGTCATCGGTGACTTCCACCCGGACGCGCTGGCCGTCACTGGTCAGCTCTACCGTCACCGTCCCGCCGTCTCGCCCCGACCTGGTGTGCACGATCGAGTTGGTCACCAGCTCGCTCACAATGAGCTGGAGCACTCCCGCGCAGGGATGACTAGCCCCCAGCGAGGTCATCACGAATTCCCTCGCCCGGCTGATGTTCTCCATCCGCCCCGCCAACCTGATCGAGGCTCGGTCCTCTTCTAATGTGCTGACTCGGTTCATGAAGGCCACCGCCCTCCCAGGGTCGTCCGGCCCTTTACCCCAATCTCGGCTGATAATCAGCCGCGGTTCGCCCTTAACCATTAAGGCTTGTTTACGGCCCCCCGTAGTCCGCCCGGATTTCCCATACGCTGGCATTCGACCGCCATTGCGTCGCCCCGCTCAGGGAGCCCCCGTGGGTCTCGACCGCCCCGCCCCACCACCCGACCAGCCAACCCCCGAACGCCCCGCCGACCATCCCGCCCCGCCACCCCCCGACGACCCCTGGAACGTCGCCAACCTAACCCGCGCCCAAGCCTTCGAGTCGCTGCGACGAAAGGCTGAGGCGGCAGATATCGCCGTCCCAGACGCGGGTGCCCCATTAGCCAAGGGGAGTGAGTCGCCAGCCAACGAGCCAGGCGACCGTCCCGAACAGCGTGTAGATCGCCCGCGAGGTTACTGGACAGAAGTCCCGCGCTTTTTTGCCACGTGGCGCGATCACGCCGATCAATGGCCGGGGGTGCGCTCCGAGGATCAGCCGAGCCAACTGGCCGGAGCTGAATCCAGGCGGGTGGATGCGGAAGCGGAGCGGGTAACTCAGGCCGAGAACATCATCAGCGATGATGTCCAAAGGTTCGCTGGTGAGTGTTCCCGGCGTACTTGGCTGGGTGGCTTCGAGTTCCGGCTGAAGAACTCGGAACGTATCAAAGAGAAGGTAGCTGACAAGCTCGATGCCGAGCCCGACCGCTCGTCGACAGAAGTTGTTCAAGGGATGGCCGACGCGATTCGGTATACGTACTGCTTTGACGCGACCGACTACGCCAGTGGTTTCGCCGATATCAAGGGAAGGCTCGAGGCGTCAGGTTATGAGATGTACTACAGTAAGAATTTCTGGGCGGACTCGGAGTATAAAGGCGTAAACAGCCGCTGGATCACGTCCGAAGGTCAGCGCTTTGAGGTTCAGTTCCATACCGCTGAGAGTTTTCACGCCAAGCACGAGGTGACCCACTTGGCCTACGAACGGATCCGGGATCCTCGCACTTCAGAGCATGAACGAGGGGAACTGCGGGAATTTCAGCGAGACGTTTCAAGCTGGATTCCGATTCCGCCCGGCGCTTTGGATATATCTGACTCCAAGAAGGAGAGTCCTGATGCCCGATAAGATAACTTACTACGCGGTCATCGGTGGAACTCGAACTATCCATGACCCGTATGGCCTCGTGCGGCGGTTGGAAACCGACTGGGGATTTACTGACGAGACCATTCGGAAAGATTTTAGCTGGGCTTTCACGCCGGTCATCGTGGAGTGGCAGGCCGGGAGCTTCGACGATGAGCTCGTTGAGGTTAGTCATGAGCAGGCTGACAAGATCATTCAGTATGTCCGGGATCGTTGGACCTGACTGATGGCGGTCTGGCGCCGCTCAACGGGTTGCTGCGCATGGCCGTGGCCAGTTCATCAAGCGACAGCTCTGGCACTGGCAGTTCCGTGTATCCCGAACGCGACGGACGCAGGGCGTCCAGCATCAGCGCCAGGTAGCGACGCCACAGGTCAGGACGAACGTCGCGGGCGTATTCGGCGGTGGCGCCGAGCATGAACTCCAGGACGGGGATGTCGGTGGCGCCCAGGTC
>DATDIH010000423.1:0-3872 GCA_036521155.1 Streptosporangiaceae bacterium | reverse complement strand
GACCAAATGACGGCAAAGTGGCCGTATCAAGGGAGCGGGAGATCCCGTGGCAACCGCCGCCGCGTGCGCTTCATGGCGGTGGGTGCGGTCGCGGCTGCGGCCGCGCTGACCGCGGCAGGTTGCAGCTCCTCCGGGGGCAGCAGCGGCGGCGGCGGGTCCAGCAGCGGTGGCAAGACCACGATCACCGAGCTGGACTACTTCACCACCGGTGGCACCAACACCGCGGTGACCGCGTACAACAAGCAGTTCGAGAAGGAACACCCCGGGGTCACGGTCAAGCGCGAGGTCGTCCCCTTCGCCAACCTGATCACCAAGGTTCTGCAGGAGGCCAGCGCCGGTGACCTGCCGAACATCGTCATGCTCGACAATCCGAACGTGCCCCAGGTGGCGGCCACCGGCCAGCTGGTTCCGCTGAACAGTGAGCCTGGTTTCAGCACCAGCGGTTACCTCAAGGGTGCCATCTCCGAGTGCACCTACCAGGGCAAGCAGTACTGCTTCCCGATCGGCACCAACACCGTCGGCCTCATCTACAACAAGAAGCTGCTGGACGCGGCCGGCATCAAGCCGCCCACGACCTGGGCCGAACTGCAGACCGACGCCAAGACGCTGACCAAGGGCAAGACCCACGGCATCGCCTTCGACGCCACCGCCGACGAACAGTCGACCTGGCAGCTGGAGCCGTTCTTCTGGAGCCAGGGCGGCAACCTGGACAACGTCAACTCGGCCGCGTTCAAGGACTCCCTCCAGCTCTGGGTGAACATGGTCAAGGACGGTTCGGCGTCCAAGTCCGTGCTCCAGTGGGGTCAGTCCCCGGATTTGATCCAGCAGTTCACGAACAAGACCGCGGCCATGATCGAGGACGGCCCCTGGTCGTTCCCACTGCTCAACGCGGCGGGCCTGAAGTACGGCGTGGACTACGGCGTGGTGCCGATCCCGACCAAGAACGCGGGCGGCACCGTGGTCACCCCGCTCGGCGGGGAGACCTGGAACATCGGTAAGTCGGGCAGCTCGCAGCAGCAGACCCTGGCCTGGGACTGGATCAAGGGCACCCAGACTCCTACCGAGATGTCCTACTTCGCCAAGCAGTCGTACTACCTGCCGACCAAGCAGTCGGTGCTCAACGCCTACGTGAAGCAGGGCCCGCAGTACACCGTGTTCGCCAAGGAGACCGAGACCTCCCGGTCGCGCACGGCGGAGTACGGCGCCAACTACCCGAAGGTCTCGCAGGCCATCTGGACCGCCATTCAGTCCGCGATCACCGGCACATCGTCGGTGAGCTCGGCCCTGACCCAGGCGCAATCCACGGTGTCCGGAGTCCAGAAGGTCAGCAGTAGCGGCTGACCTGCATCCAAAGGCCGTCAGGCCTTCTTAGACGGGCCCGCGGGCCTGGCCGGGACCTCCGCCAGGCTCGCGGGCCCTACCAGTGTTTGCCTCGGGGGCGCGGCCCCCCAGACCCCCTTCGCGGGCTGCGCCCGCGTAGCCCAAAGGGCCCCCTCGACCCGCCTCCGGTACTGACCTACTCCGCGCCGTGGCCCGGCGGGACCCGCTCGGACTCCGGCGGCGGCCCGGGCGGGGTCCCGTTCCCGAACGGCCGCCCGCCCAGGGCCTCCCGCCCGTGCGGGGTCAGCCAGTTGTGCAGGTCCGGCCCGGCGGGCACGATCCCGGTCGGGTTGATGGTCCGGTGCACCACGTAGTAGTGCTCCTTGATCTGCACGAAGTCGATGGTGTCGCCGAACCCGGGGGTCTGGAACAGGTCCCGCGCGTAGGCCCACAGCACCGGCATCTCGCTGAGCTTGGACCGGTTGCACTTGAAGTGGCCGTGGTACACGGGGTCGAACCGGGCCAGCGTGGTGAACAGCCGGACGTCGGCCTCGGTGATCGTGTCCCCGACCAGGAACCGCTGGGCGGCCAGCCGCTCGCTGAGCCAGTCCAGCCGCTTGAACAGCCGCCGGTAGGCCGCCTCGTAGGCCCGCTGCGCGGTGGCGAACCCGGCCTGGTAGACGCCGTTGTTGACGTCCTTGTAGACGCCCAGCGCCACCTCGTCGATCTCGTCCCGGTACTTCTCCGGGTACAGGTCGGGCGCGCCGGGCCGGAAGTAGGCCGTCCACTCGGTCTCGAAGTCCAGCGTGATCTGCGGGTAGTCGCTGGTCACCACCGCGCCGCTGGGGATGTCCACGATGGCGGGCACGGTGACGCCCCGGTCGTAGCCGGGCACCGCCTTCTCGTAGGCCTCGCCGAGCCGCTCGATGCCGAGCACCGGATCCCGGCCGCCCGGATCCAGGTCGAACGACCAGCTCCGCTCGTCGTGCACCGGCCCGGCCAGCGCCATCGAGATGACCGGTTCCAGGCCCAGCAGCCGGCGCACGATCACCGCGCGGTTGGCCCACGGGCAGGCCCGGGCCACGGCCAGCCGGTACCGGCCCGGCTCGACCGGCCAGCCGTCCCGTCCGTCGGCGGTGATCCGTGCGTTCAGGTACCGGGCGTCCCGTACGTACGTGCCCTTATCGGTGTCGTCGCTCACGGCATCGACACTACCTAAGCGCTATGTGCGAAATCCGCTGGCCACAGGGGTTTCACGCTTGCCCGGCCGGGGCCCTGCTGTCACCATGTCAGAGCTTCGATCCCCCGAATCAAGGAGCGCCATGCGCCTGCCCGGCCGCCTCGCCCTGGCTGCCGCCGCCGGGGGAGTCCTGATCGGCTCGGTCCTGGCCACCCAGGCCGTCCCCGCGAACGCCGCCACCGGGCCGTCCGGGGTGCACGCCCCCGGTGCGGGTCTGGAGAACGAGGCCACCGGCCGGGTGCTGTGGAGCCGCGGCTTCGACACCAAGCGGCCCATCGGCAGCATCACCAAGGTCATGACCGCCCTGGTCGTGCTGCGCGACGGCGGCCTGAACCGGAAGATCACCGTGACCCGGGCCGCGATCGACTACACGCGCCGCTACGGCGGCAGCAGCGCGGGCCTGCGCGCCGGGGACACCCTGACCACCCAGCAGCTGCTGGAGGGCATGCTGGTGCCGTCCGGCTGCGACGCCGCCTACGTGCTGGCCAGCGCCTACGGCCCCGGCCTGAGCGCGTTCGTGGAGACGATGAACGCCACCGCCCGGGCTCTCGGCCTGGGCCGGACCCACTTCTCCAACGCCGACGGCCTGCCGGTGCCCACCGAGCACTCGACCTATTCGACCCCGCGCGACCTGCTGGTCATCGGCCGCGCGGCCATGGCTTACCCGATGTTCCGGGCCATCGTGGCCCAGCATCGGATCGCGCTGCCGGCCGGGGCGGGGCACCACGCCTACATCTGGCACACCACCAACGACCTGATCAGCAGGTACCCGGGCATGATCGGCATCAAGACCGGCTCCACCCTGGCCGCCGGCTACTGCCTCCTGTTCGCGGACCAGCGCAGCTCGGGCACCCTGATCGGGGTGGTCCTGGACAGCTCGCCGACGATCCGCTCGTACAGTTTCACCGACACCGAGCAGCTGCTGAACTGGGGATTCGGATGAGCCAGGAAAGCCCAGCGGGGCAGGAGAGCCCAGCGGGCCAGTCCACGCCGGAGGAGTTCTTCCGCACCGAGCTGCACGTCGGCCGGGTGGTCAAGGCCGAGGAGTTCCCATCCGCCCGCAAACCCGCCTACCGTCTGCTGATCGACTTCGGCCCGCTGGGGGAGAAGCGGTCCAGCGCACAGATCACCGCGCGCTACACCCTGGACGAACTGGTAGGGCGGCTGGTCGTCGCGGTCACCAACTTTCCGCCCCGCCAGATCGCCACCTTCATGTCCGAAGTCCTGGTCCTCGGCGTCCCCGACGACGAAGGCGAGGTCATCCTGCTCCGCCCCGACGCCGACGTCGCCCCCGGCACCCGGGTCTTCTAAG
>DATDIH010000422.1:0-3694 GCA_036521155.1 Streptosporangiaceae bacterium | reverse complement strand
CACGTTCAAGGTCGAGTCGCACAACCACCCCTCGTACGTGGAGCCGTTCCAGGGCGCGGCGACCGGCGTGGGCGGGATCGTGCGCGACATCCTGGCCATGGGGGCCCGCCCGGTGGCGGTGATGGACTCGCTGCGGTTCGGGCCCGCGGAGGCGCCCGATACCCACCGGGTGCTGCCCGGGGTGGTGGCCGGCATCTCGTTCTACGGCAACTGCCTGGGCCTGCCCAACATCGGCGGTGAACTCGCCTTCGACTCCTGCTACAGCGGGAATCCGCTGGTCAACGCGCTGTGCGTGGGGGTGATGCGGCACCAGGACCTCAAGCTGGCCGCGGCCCGCGGGACCGGGAACCAGGTGATCCTGTTCGGCTCCCGGACCGGCCCGGATGGCATCGGCGGCGCTTCGGTGCTGGCCAGTGCGACCTTCGGCGGGCCTGGTGGGGCTGGTGGGGCTGGCGACGGGGTAGCTAGCCCGCTCGACAGGGTAGCGGACACTGATTCCGCGAAGCGGCCCAGCGTCCAGGTCGGCGACCCGTTCATGGAGAAGCTGCTGATCGAGTGCGGCCTGGAGCTGTACGCGGCCGGCCTGGTCACCGGCATCCAGGACCTGGGCGCGGCCGGCGTCGCGTGCGCCACCACCGAGCTGGCCGCCGGGGGCGGGACGGGGATGGACGTCGATCTCGACGCCGTGCCGCTCCGTGACCCGGGGCTCGGACCGGCCGAGATCCTGATGAGCGAGTCGCAGGAACGCATGATGGCCGTGGTCGAGCCGGGCCATGTCGATCAGTTCATGGCGGTGTGTTCCCGCTGGGGCGTGCTGGCCACGGTGATCGGCGAGGTCACCGGCACCGGCCGGCTGCGCATGACCTGGCGCGGTGAGCAGGTGGTGGACATCCCGCCGGCCAGCGCGGCCGACGAGGGACCGGTCTACCAGCGGCCTATCGCGCGCCCCGCGGCCCAGGACGCGCTGCTGGCCGACGACCCGGCCACGCTGGCCCGCCCGGGGCGCGGCCCTGAGCTGCGGGCCACGTTGCTGTCCCTGCTGGCCTCGCCGGGGTTGGCCGACAAGAGCTGGGTCACCGAGCAGTACGACCGGCACGTGCGGGGCAACACGGTGCTTGCGATGCCGCAGGACGCCGGGGTGATCAGGATCGACGAGCACACCGGCCTCGGGATCGCGCTGGCCACGGACGGGAACGGCCGGTTCGGGCTGCTGGACCCGTACGCGGGCGCGCAGCTGGCGCTGGCCGAGGCGTACCGCAACGTGGCGGCCACCGGGGCGGTGCCGCTCGCGGTGACCAACTGCCTGAACTTCGGCTCGCCGGAGGACCCCGGCGTCATGTGGCAGTTCAGCGAGGCGGTCCGCGGCCTGGCCGACGGGTGCGCGGCCCTCGGGGTGCCGGTCACCGGCGGCAACGTGAGCTTCTACAACCAGACCGGCGAGACGCCCATCCACCCCACCCCGGTGGTCGGGGTGCTCGGGGTGCACGCCGACGTGACCCGGCGGGTGGCGATCGGGCTGCGCACCGAGGGAGCAGCGATCGTCCTGCTGGGCCGGACCGAGGCCGAGTTCGGCGGGTCGGCGTGGGCGCAGGTGACGCACGCCCACTGCGGAGGACGGCCGCCTGAGGTGGATCTGGCCGCCGAGCGGGCCCTGGCCAGGGTGCTCACCGCGGCGGCTGCGGATGGCCTGCTGGAGGCGGCCCACGACCTGTCTGAGGGCGGCCTGGCCATCGCGCTGGCCGAGTGCTGCCTGGATCACGGGCTCGGCTGCCAGGTCACGCTGCCGGGCGACCCGTTCACCCAGCTGTTCAGCGAGTCGGCCGCCCGCGCCGTGGTCGCGCTCCGGCCGGGCTCCGAGCGGGCTTTCGCCGCGCTGGCCGCCCGGCACGGCGTGCCCGCCAGTGAACTCGGTGTGGCCGGCGGCGACAGCCTGGTCGTCCAGGGCTGCTTCGACATCCCGGTGGACGAACTCGCCGCGGCGCACCAGGGCCCGCTGCCCGGCCTGTTCAGCTGACCTGGCCGGTTCAGCTGCCCAGGGTCAGCTGGGTCAGTGGGCCGGGCGGGTTTTCGTTGCGGAGAATTAAAACACCGACCAGAACATGATGAGCTGACTCCACGGCTTGGCCGCGGAGCACTTCTGCAATTCCGGCACCACGGACCCGCCCGACGAGGCGTTGCTCAGCGCCAGGCAGCGCCCGCTGGAGGCGCTCTGGAGCTGCCAGTAGTCGCGGCCCTGGGAGTCGGTGTGCCGGAAGGGGTGATACCAGCGCTGGTTGAGTGCGGTGTCGCAGCGGCCCATCTGGGGGGTGGCCTGGGCGCCACGGCCGGCCACGGTCAGGCACTGGCCGCTGCCGGAGAAGAGCAGGACGAACCCGCCGGAGCCCATCTCGTCGGCCTGCCATTGCTGGCTGGACTGGACGCTCTCACCGCCGCTGCTCGGGGTGAAGACCAGACCGCCCGCCCCCCCGGACAGCAGCGTCGAGGAGGAGCCGGAGGAGCCTGCCCGGCCGGTGCGGCCCAGGTTGGCCAGGCCCACCGTCTGCTGGCTGGTGATCTTGTTGGACAGCCTGACCTGCCCCCGTGGCCCGGTGGTACCGCTCCCGGAGTGCAGGAAGGCCACGACGCCCACCCCGACCAGCACCGCCAGCACGACCGTCGCGCTGATCAGGACGGCAGCGGAAGCCCGCGATCTCCCCTTGCCTCGTCGCCCAGGACCGTGAATCCCTGCCATAGGCATGACGATTACTTGCTTCCCCCGGTGAGGCCAGTCATATGAGGAAATCGCTCAAATCATGATATATATCGTCACCCAGCGGGCCCGGGCGTCTACCCGGTGTCCCGGATCATGGTGCTGAAAGTCACGGTACGTTAGCACTGATGCCCCCCCGCCGCCCCGATCCCCAGCGACTGCGTGCCGCCCTGGACGCCCAGCGGTCCGCGCTGGACCAGGAACCCTGGGCCGGGCCGGCTGAGCCTGCGGTACTCGGCCGGGCCCTGGCCTTCGCGGTGTTGGAGGCGCTGGAGGCGGGCGCGGAGCCGCAGCGGGAGGCCCTGCGGGCCGCCGTGACCTACCTGCTCGGCCTGCTGGCCGCCGACGCGCCCGGCCGCGCGGTGGAGGTCCGGGTTCCGCCGTACGCGGCGGTCCAGGCCGTCGCCGGGCCGCGGCACACCCGGGGCACCCCGCCGAACGTGGTGGAGACCGACCCGGTGACCTGGGTCAGGCTGGCCCTGGGCCGGCTCTCCTGGGCCCAGGCCCGGGAGGCCGGACGGGTCAGCGCGAGCGGGCCGCGGGCGGACCTCTCGGAGTATTTGCCGCTGTTGCGCGGTACGACCAGCGCCTCCGCGTTACTAGACTGACCGGGTGGTCAACCCCGATGGCCGACTGACGGACGATGTGGATCCCGGAGACCGGCCCCCTCGGGACGCATGCGGTGTCTTTGGCGTGTGGTCCCCCGGTGAGGAAGTCGCCAAGCTCGCCTACTTCGGCCTGTACGCCCTGCAGCACCGTGGCCAGGAGTCGGCGGGTATCGCGGTCAGCGACGGCGACCGGATCGTGGTGTACAAGGACATGGGCCTGGTGGCCCAGGTCTTCGACGAGGCGGCACTGTCGGCGCTGCGCGGCTACATCGCGGTCGGGCACTGCCGGTACTCGACCAGCGGCGCCTCGACGTGGGAGAACGCCCAGCCCACGTTC
>DATDIH010000421.1:0-2361 GCA_036521155.1 Streptosporangiaceae bacterium | reverse complement strand
GGCGGCTGCCCCCACCGCTGAGCGCCTGGACCGACACCCGGGCCGCACCCGCCCCGCCCGCCGAGTCGTTCCGCGCCTGGTGGAGCCGGGCCCGGGGCGGCCAGCAGTGAGCAGCCGCGACGAGATCCTGGCCCGCATCCGGGCCACGGTGGCCAGTTCTCCGCGCCCGGACGTCGACGCCGCCTACCAGGAGCTGCCCCGCCACTACCTGCGGGCCCACCACGACCAGGACATCGTGGCCCTGTTCGCCGCGCGAGCCGCCGACTACCGGGCCGTGGTGGAACGCCGGCCCGAAGCCGAGGTCCCAGCCGCCGTGGCCCGCGTCCTGGGCGATCGCGTCAAAGCCCAGAAACCTCAGCAATCCCAAGAATCACACGAAGTACAAGAGTCACGCCACCCACAAGAGTCACGCAAACCACAAGAGTCACGCGAACCACAAAAGTCGCATCAACCACAAAAGCCACACCAAACCCACGAACCACAAGAGTCACTTGAGGCGGGTTTCGTGGTGCCGGACGGCTTCCCGGCCGAGTGGATCCCGTCCGGGGTCACCGTGGTGCGCGACGACCCGCCGTTGTCCGCGGCCCAGCTGGACCAGCTGGCCGGGGTGGTCACCGGATGCGCGGTGGCCATCGCCGAGACCGGCACGATCGTGCTCGACCACGGCCCGGCCCAGGGCCGCCGGGCGCTGACCCTGGTCCCGGACTTTCACCTGGTCATCGTGCGGGCCGATCAGGTCGCGGCCGACCTGCCGGACACGTTCGGGCGGCTCGACCCGGCCCGGCCGCAGACGCTGATCTCCGGTCCCTCGGCCACCAGCGACATCGAGCTCACCCGGGTCGAAGGCGTGCACGGCCCGCGCACCCTGCATATCCTGCTGGCCGACTGACCGGGCGGTCATTTACAGTAGCCGTGGCAGTCCCGGCTGCCCCTGGGTCCGCGGACAGGGCTTCAAGCCCACCGGCAGCACGACCTGGCGCGACCCATCCGGTCTCTCCCGCCCGATCACGCGGACCACGGGCACCACGGGAAGGACTGTCGATGTCCGATCAGCCACGGGCACTGCCCGACCAGCCGAGCCTGCGCTACCTCAAGCTCGAGGCCAAGCGCCGCCTGGCCGTCGGAGAGTTCACCACCCTGCACGATGCCCAGCTGGCCATCGCCCGCGAACACGGCCGGTCCAGCTGGACCGTGCTCAAGCAGCAGATCGAGAGCCAGGCGGCCCCGGCCCCGGGCATCCCGTCCGACAGCTACGCGCTCGATCAGGTCCGCTGGGTGATCGCCCGGTTCGTCGCCTCCGACCAGGACGGCTGGACCGCCCCCGGCGAAGCTGAGCTGCGGGAGCACTTCACCGAACATTTCCTGACCGTGATCCCGGCCGATCGGCTGGTCAGCATGCTGTCCGGCCAGAACGCGGTGCTCCGGGGCGAACTGTCCGTCACCGCCGCCAGCGCCGCCCAGGTCCAAGCCGAGTTGCCCGGCGTTCAGATCCAGGCCGCCACCGAACCGGAGCCACCGCACCGGCTGACCGGGCTGGGCCTGTTCCCGGACGGCCGCCGGATCACCGATCCCCGGCTGGCCGCCGCGACCAGCCGCACCGAGGGCGAGGTACCCGCCGCGGTCTCCGGGATCGCGGACGGGGCCCTGTCCGAGCTGGCCCTGCCCGGGCTGGTGCTGGCCGGGCGCGGCCCCGGCGACCCGGACGGCGCGGCCTGGGCGCTGGCCCGCGGCTGGGCCGACCTGGACGCCGAACGGGCGCTGCGGCCCGAGCACCGGTTCCCGGCCTACTCGATCACCAAGCTGATCACCGCCGTGGCCGTGCTCCGGCTGGTCGCCGGCGGTACGGTCCGCCTCGACGCCGCGGCCAATGACTACCTGGGCCCGATCCGGCTCGCGGCCGGCGACGTGACCGTGCGGGAGTTGCTGACCCACACCGCCGGCGTGGACACCCCGGCCGAGCTGTTCGCCGAGCAGGTCCCGCCCCTGGAGACCCTCACCGGTCCCGTGCTCGGCTGCCGCGGCCCCCGTGGCACCTTCGACTACAGCAACGGCGGCTACGCCGTGCTCGGCCAGCTGATCGCCGACGTCAGCGGCGAGCCCTACGAGGCCGCCGCCACCCGCCTGGTGCTGCGCCCGCTGGGCCTGGACGACTGCTCGTTCCCGGCCCGCTGGCCGGATGATCCGGGCGCGGTCACCGGCTACGGGCTGGCCGGCCGGGCCTTCCAGCCCACCACCGAGATCTGCACCCTGCCCGCCGCCGGCGGCCTGTGGTCGACCGCCGCCGACCTGGTCCGGTTCGCCCGCGGCTGGCGCGGGCTGCTGCCCGCCGGCCTGGCCGCCGAGGCGCTCCGGCCCCAGGTG
>DATDIH010000420.1:0-7997 GCA_036521155.1 Streptosporangiaceae bacterium | reverse complement strand
GTGACCTCTTCGGCGTGATCCAGGAACTGGTAGAAGCCTGAACCCCCGATGACCCCGATGTCGGCGACCGGCGGCATCGCCGTCAGGCGACCTTCTCGCTGGTGGAGCCGGATGACTTACCAGCCGACGAGCCGGAGCTCGTGGACGAGTCCTTGCTGGAGCCGGAGCTGCTCGAGCTGCCGGACTTGGCGCTGCTCTTGTCGCTCTTGTCGCCGGACGAGCTGTCGGACTTGCTGCCGGAGTCGGCCTTCTCCTTGCCGCCGTCCTTGCTGTCCTTGCCGCCGGCCACCGGGCCGCTGCGGCTGTCGGTGCGGTAGAAGCCAGAGCCCTTGAACACGATCCCGACGGGAGAGAACACCTTGCGCAGGCGGCCGCTGCAATTGGGGCAGACAGTCAGCGGGTCATCGCTGAACTTCTGCACCTTCTCGAGCTGCTCACCACATTCGGTGCAGGCGTACTGGTACGTGGGCACAGCTTCTCCCTTCAGACTGCGCGCGATGCTAGCACTCCCGTGAACCGAGTGCTAATGGTAACTCACCTGCGTAACAGCCTGGAGACGCCGACGATTCCCTCGGATGGCAGGGCCACCGCCGACACCGGGCGGTCGTGCGGCTCGGCCGGCACCTGATCGATCAGCTCACCGTCGTACAGCAGCGCGATGACCGGGACCCGCTCCCCGACCCGGGCCAGCGCCCGGTCGTAACTGCCGCCGCCCCGGCCCAGCCGCAACCCGTTCCGGCCCACGGCCAGGGCCGGCACCACCACCAGGGCGGCCCGGCTGACGGCTTCGGGGCCACGGGACGGTTCGGATGGTTCCAGCACCCCCCACGGACCCGGCACCAGTGAGTCCGGCCCTTCGTAGGAGGCCCACTCCAGGTCACCGTCCGGACGCAGCCGCGGCAGGATCACGTAGGTGCCGCGCTTCCACATACCGAACACCAGACTGTGGGTGTCGGGCTCGGTGCCGAAGGAGTAGTAGGCCGCGACAGTTCCGGCCATTTCGGCCTGGGGGAGCGACAGCACATGATCGCGGATCAGCCGCCCGGCGGCGGCGCGCCGCTCCTCGTCCAGACCCCTTCTGGAGTCGTTTACGCTGGCCCGCAGAGCGGCCTTGGCGGCCTGGACGGTCGCTGCGCCACGCCAGTCACCAGAAGCGCGCTCCTGCACCTGTGCCTCCGCAAACTCGTTAGGGTTCCAGCATGGCCGATTCTTCAGCCGTCACCAAAGCCGTGGTCCCCGCGGCGGGCCTGGGGACAAGCTTCCTGCCCGCGACGAAGGCGACCCCCAAGGAAATGCTGCCCATCGTCGACAAACCGGCGATCCAGTATGTGGTGGAGGAGGCGGTCTCGGCCGGCCTGGAAGATGTGCTGCTCATCACCGGCCGCAGCAAGCGCTCGATCGAGGACCATTTTGACCGCGCCTACGAACTCGAAGAGGCGCTGGCCGCCAACGACAACACCGACGGGCTGGCCCAGGTCCGCAAGCCGGCCGAGCTGGCCACCGTGCACTACGTGCGGCAGGGCGAGCCGCGCGGGCTGGGCCACGCCGTCCTGTGCGCGGCCCGGCACGTCGGCCACGAGCCGTTCGCGGTGCTGCTCGGCGACGACCTCATCGACCCGCGCGACCCGTTGCTGACCCGGATGATCGAGGTGCGCGAGCGGTTCGGCGGCAGCGTGGTGGCGCTGATGGAGGTCGACCCCGAGCAGGCGTCGCTGTACGGCTGCGCGGCCATCAAGCCGACCGACGAAGACGACGTCGTGCGCATCACCGACCTGGTCGAGAAGCCCGTCCCGGGCAACGCCCCGAGCCGGTGGATCGTGATCGGCCGCTACGTCTGCGACCCCAAGGTGTTCGACATCCTGCGCCAGACCGAGCCCGGCCGGGGCGGCACGATCCAGCTCACCGACGCGCTCAAGGTGCTAGCAGCCGACCCGGACAGCATCTCCGACGGGGGCGGCGTGCACGGCGTGCTGTTCCGCGGGCGGCGCTACGACACCGGCAACAAACTCGACTACCTGCGCACCCTGGTCCTGTTCGCCACCGAGCGGCCGGACCTGGCGCAGGAGTTCATCCCCTGGCTGCGCACCCACCTGGACTCGCTGTCATGACCGCAGACACCGCCCACGGCGGCCATCACCACCACGACCACCACGGCTCGCACGGCTCCCCCGGCGAGATGGTCAGCGTCGAGGCCCACCTGGCCGACATCTTGTCCACGGTCCGGCGGCTGACCCCGATCCAGCTGGCCATCTCCGAGGCCGAAGGCTGTGTGCTGGCCGAGGACGTCGCGGCCAGCCGGCCGCTGCCGCCGTTCGACAACTCGGCCATGGACGGCTACGCGGTGATCGCCGCCGACGTCGCCGAGGCGTCCAAGGACACCCCGGTCACCTTGCGGGTCAGCGGCGAGGTCGCGGCCGGGGACACCGGTGCCTACGCCGTGACCCCCGGCAGCTGCCTGCGCATCACCACCGGGGCCAAGCTGCCCGCGGGCGCGGACGCGGTGGTGCCGGTGGAGGACACCGACGGCGGCGTGGCCCAGGTCGCGATCAGGATCCCGGTGACCGCGGGCGACTCGGTCCGGTACAGCGGCGGGGACGCCCGGCAGGGCGAGGTCCTGCTGCCCGCGGGCACCCGGCTCAGCCCCATGCAGATCGCGGTCCTGGCCGCGTCCGGCCGGGCCCGGGCCGAGGTCTACCCGCGGCCGCGGCTGGCGGTGCTGTCGACCGGCAACGAGCTCACCGACCCCGGCCGGCCGCTGGCCCCGGGCAAGATCTGGGACTCCAACAGCTACATGCTCACCGCGGCCGCCCGCGAGGCCGGCTGCCTGGCCTACCGGCACGGGCCGGTCCCGGACGACCCGCTGGAGATGCTGCCCGCCATCGAGGACCAGCTGCTGCGGGCCGACCTCATCGTGACCAGCGGCGGGGTCAGCATGGGCGGCGAGCACGACGTGGTCAAGGAGACGCTGAGCCGGCTGGGCACGGTGTCGTTCCGCAAGGTCGCCATGCAGCCCGGGATGCCGCAGGGCTTCGGCACCATCGGCGAGGACCGCACCCCGATCTTCACCCTCCCGGGTAATCCGGTCAGCGCCTACGTGTCGTTCCAGCTGTTCGTGCGGGCCGCGCTGGGCGCGCTCCAGGGTCAGCTGGACCAGCGGCTGCCCGCCATCCCGGCCACGGTGACCGGCCCGCTGCGGTCGCCGCCCGGCCGCCGTTCCTACCTGCGCGGCGTGCTGGACGTGGCCGAGGGCACGGTCGTGCCGCTGACCGGGCAGGGCTCGCACCAGATCGCCACGCTGGGCCGGGCCAACGCGCTGATCGTCGTGCCCGAGTGGGTGGTCCAGATGAACGAGGGCGACTCGGTGGAGGTTCTGGTCCTTCCATGAGCGAGCGGGCGACACGGTGAGCGAGCTGACGCATCTCGACGCCGCCGGGCAGGCGCGGATGGTGGACGTCTCGGCCAAGGACGTGACCGCCCGTACCGCGACCGCGTCCGGCCGGGTCCGGCTGTCGGCCGCCGCGGTCGCGGCCCTGCGCGCGGGCGAGGTGCCCAAGGGCGACGCGCTGGCCGTGGCCCGGATCGCCGGCATCCAGGGCGCCAAGCGGACCCCGGACCTGATTCCGCTGTGCCACCCGATCGGGCTGCACGGGGTCACGGTCGACCTGACCGTCACCGACGACGGGGTGGACATCACCGCCACCACCCGCACCGCCGACCGCACCGGGGTCGAGATGGAGGCGCTGACCTCGGTCAGCGTGGCCGCGCTGGCCCTCATCGACATGATCAAGGCGGTCGACCCGGCCGCCGTGATCACCGACGTCCGGGTGGACGAGAAGACCGGCGGGAAAACCGGGCTGTGGCAGCGGCCGGCTGGGGAGGAGCACTGATGCGCGCGCTGGCGGTCACCATCTCCAACCGGGCCGCGGCCGGGGTCTACCCGGACCGGTCCGGGCCGGTCCTGGTCGACCTGCTGCGCCGGGCGGGCTGCGACGTGGTGGACGGCCCGCTGGTCATCCCGGACGGCGAGCCGGTCGCCGACGCGCTGCGGGACTCCGTCGCGGCCGGCTACGACGTGGTCCTGACCACCGGCGGCACCGGCCTGACCCCGGCCGACCTGACCCCGGAGATGACCCGCAAGGTCCTCGACCGGGAGATCCCCGGCATCGCCGAGGCCATCCGCGCGGCCGGGGCGGCGGCCGGGGTCCCGACCGCGATCTTGTCCCGCGGCCTGGCCGGCCTGGCCGGGCGCACCCTCATCGTCAACCTGCCCGGCTCCACCGGCGGGGTCAAGGACGGCATGGCCGTGCTCAGCCGGGTGCTGGAGCACGCCGTCGACCAGGTGCACGGCGGTGATCACCGGCGCAGCGCCGCCCCCGGGCCCGCCAACGATTAGCCTGGGCATCAATCTGGCCGCGTTTCGATGGCGTCCAGCTAATTACCAGGGAATGATTGAACCCGTGGGACGAATGCGTGGCTGGCCGGCCACCCTGTACGAATCGAGGCTGCTGGACGAGCCCGTCGCCCTGCGCCCGGTTCGGGTCCGGGATGCGCGGATCTGGCGGGAGATCCGGGTGCGGAACGCCCCGTGGCTCCGGCCGTGGGAGCCGACCAACCCGGAGACACCGCTGTACCGGTCCAGCCTGAGCCCCTACGTGTCGATGGTCCGCGCCATGCGGCGAGAAGCCCGGATGGGCCAGGCCCTGCCCTGGGTCGTCACCTACGGTGACGAGTTCGCCGGGCAGCTGACGGTGGGCAGCATCGTGTGGGGTTCGGCCCGTTCCGGACAGGTCGGCTACTGGATCGACGAAAAGTTCGCGGGTAAGGGCATCATCCCCACCGCCCTGGCGATGGCCGTGGACCACAGCTTCCGGGTGGTCGGGCTGCACCGGCTGGAAGCCAGCATCCGGCCGGAGAACCAGGCCAGCCGGCGGGTGGTGGAGAAGCTCGGTTTCCGCGACGAGGGTCTGCGCCGCCGCCAGTTGCACATCGACGGCGCGTGGCGTGACCACCTCTGTTACGCCATCACCACGGAAGAGGTGCCCGACCGGCTGATGACCCGCTGGCGCGGGGTCGTGCTGTCTTCGAAGTCCGGCACCGGCACCGCGAGTTAGCTGAACCCGGGGGCGGCCGTTCTGGGTGCCTGCCGGCCTTGGCTCCTGAGCTTTGGCTTCTGGGCCTTAGCGGTGGTCGGGCGGCTGGTGGCGGCCGATGTAGGCGATGTCGATGACCACGATGCCGACCCACACCACCAGCAGGCCCCAGAAACCGGCCGGGTGCTGCCCGGCGGCCACCGCGATCGCGCTCAGCGGGATGCCGGCCACCAGCGAGGCCAGTACGAAGAACGCCGGGGTGCGCGGGCGCGCCGACCGGACCCGGCCGCCGCCGTAACCGGCTATTCGAGCGTCGACGCGGGCGTCGATTTCCCGGTCCACTTTGGACAGGAAAGACTCGATCACGGCGCTCTGGTATTCGGGCGGCAGTTCCCGGTGAGTCTCCGCGGCGGCCCGAATCTCGTCCGCGGTCCATGCTGAGGTGGTCACGGTTCAGGTATATGCGCGGGCCGTCAAAATCGCAGTGGGGAAAACCCCCGATCCGGCCCGCTGGCGCCTCATCCGATTCGGTGATCTCGCGACACACCGGGCGCAATCCTCGTCACCGCCTTCCTCACCCTTTACGCTGCGTCACAAGAGCGGGCGTCCGGCGATATCCTTCTCACTCGCCCAGTCCGCTCAGCCCGGATGAGCCGGGCGGTGCTCCGATCGTCCGGGGGTCCCGGCCCACCCGGTCACGACCGCCGAGGGGAGGGACCGTGAGCAGCGCGATCCTCTACGTCGCCATCGTGGCGATCTGGATCGGTGTGCTGGTTCCCCGCTGGCTCAAGCACGAGAACTCCCAGTCCGGGCTGCGCCGGCTGTCCCGTCACTTCGGCGCCCACGCGGCCGACGAGGAGCCTGCCCGGGTCGGCTTCGATTCCGATGGACGGCCGCGGTACACCAGCTTCGTTCCCCCCGAGCCCCCTGCTGAGGTCCCTTCCGAGGGTGCCCCGGAGGCGCAGACGCACGCCCCCGTGTATCACTCTGAGTCACGGTCGGATTACGAAGAGAAAGTTTCTTCGGTGGCTGGCGGGAACAACAAGAGCATGACAGAGCTCTATGAAGCGCACGCGCCCCGGCCGGCGGCCCCGGCCCAGGGGGAGATCCCGTCCTACGGGTGGTCGGCCGACCAGGTCGCGCGCCAGGAGCACCTCAACCCCGCCAGCGCGGGCGCTTCTTCGGACGCTGCGGACGCTTCGGGTGCTCTGGGCGCCCATGGCCCGGCGGCCCCGCACGACGACCTGGCTCAGCCCGAGGTCAGGGTGCCCGCGCCGCGCGGCCCGCACCATGACGACCTGGACGACACCGAGCGGCGGGCCCAGATCGTGCGCGGCCGGCGCCGCATGCTGTGGCTGCTGCTGGTGCTGACCGCGGTCGGCGTCGGCCTGGCCTACCTGCAACTGGCCGCCTGGTGGGTCATGATCCCGCCCACCGTGCTGCTGGTCGGCTACCTGCTGCTGCTCCGCGAAGCCGCCCACGCCGACGCCGAAGCCCGCGAGCGCCGCGACCTGGCCCACGCCAAGGCTCCGGCCACTCCGGCCGCCCCGGCGCGCACGGCGGCCGAGGCGGGCCAGGCGGCCGAGGCCGCTTCGAACGGCACCGAAGCCGAGATCCCGGTCGAAGAGACCGGCCCCCGCGCCGACATCATCGACCTGTCCGAGCACGTCGGCGATCAGCTCTACGACCAGTACGCCGACGCCAAGCTCCGCGCGGTCGGCGACTGAACGCGCAAGGTACCCTCGACCTTTGCTAGGCTGACTTCGTTCTCGGGGCTGTAGCGCAGTCCGGTAGCGCACCTCGTTCGCATCGAGGGGGTCAGGGGTTCAAATCCCCTCAGCTCCACCCAGGTCAAAGCCCGGTTCCAGTCATGGAGCCGGGCTTTTTGGACCTTGCGGCAGCAGCAAACGGCAGCAACCGTTACGTGAGCCAATCCGAGAGCTTGCGCAGCGCGTCACGGGTGGCCTCGGACGGGACCTCGGTGTAGATCTCCATCGTCAGCGCGATCTTGCTATGACGAAGGATGCGCATCGCCACCCGAGGATGCACGTCAAGGCGGCCCGCCGGGCCGCACGCGCCGCCGACTCGGCGCGCTCGCCGCTGCTCCTGCGGCGGCGGCGCAAAACGCCGGTCGGCTGGCGCGAAAAGACAGAGCATCGGCGCGGGCCGCGGTTTGACTTCAGGCGTCCAGGGCTGTCAACGGCCAAGTTGCGGTCCCCGCTGGTGGCCAGGTAAAAGTCCCCACCCCTCGGGTTGATCATTTCTTGTTCAGGGTGGTTCCTCCTCGTGCTCGGGCCTGGCGCATGCGGTAGGAATCGCCGTCTGTGACGACGACATTCGCGTGATGGAGCAGGCGGTCCAGAAGGCTGACTGCGGTGGTGTGCTCGGGCAGGAACCGGCCCCACTGGTCGAATGGCCAATGGCTGGCCACGCCGAGCGCCCGGCGTTCGTAGGCCGCTGATACCAGCCGGAACAGCAGCTGCGCTCCGGTGTCATCGAGCGGGGCGAACCCGACTTCGTCAACTAGGAGCAGGTCGTTGCGGAGCAGGTTCTCGATGACGCGGCCGACGGAGTTGTCGGCCAGGCCCCGGTAGAGGGTCTCGGTCAGGTCGGCGGCGGTGAAGTACCGGACTTTGTGCCCGGCCTGGACGGCCGCGACGCCGAGCGCGACCAGGACGTGGCTCTTGCCTGTGCCGGCCAGGCCGACCAGGCACAGATTCTCCTTGGCGCTGATCCATTCCAAGGTGGCGAGGTAGTCCAGGGTGGGGCCGGGGATGGAGCACGCGGAGCGGTCCAGTTCGTCCAGCGTCTTGGCCACCGGGAACGCAGCGGTCTTCATCCGGGTCCGGGCGTTGGATGCCTCGCGGGCGGTGATCTCGGCGTCGATCAGGGTCCGCAGCAGTTCCT
>DATDIH010000419.1:0-2625 GCA_036521155.1 Streptosporangiaceae bacterium | reverse complement strand
CTTCGCCACGGACCTGCTGTGGGGCAGCCCGTTCGGGGCGGTGCTGCAGGGCTACGAGCCGCTGCACCGGATCCATGTGCGGCTGAAACAGCAGGGCCGCGGCGGCCCGGCCTCGCGCTACGAGGTGGCGGCCGTGCTGTCCCCGGCTCCGGACGTGGTCGTGGCCCAGGTGCGGCGGGTGGCGCTCGGCCCGGACGGCGCGCCGGTGCCGCCGCGCCCGCCCGCCACCGACGGCAGCGGGACGTTCTCCGAGATGGCCCTGTACGTGCTGGTCCGCCGGGACGGTCAGTGGTGGCTGGCGGCCGGCCAGAACACGCTGGTGCTGCCGCCGCCCGGTTAGACCGGCCGGCCTGTGTTCTGAAGAGCGATGGCGGTGCTGAGCACGGTGGCGAACGCGGTCCAGGCGACCTCGGGCACGGCCAGGGCGGCCGCGGCCGGATCGGCCCGCCGGGCCACCGCCGCGTAGCGGAGCATGACCGCGCACAGCAGCGCGGAGTCCGCGGTGGCGGCCCAGGAGCGGCGGGCGCCGAATTCCAGGGGCACGTAGCCGCTGCGCAGCACCAGGGCCAGGACCCACCAGGCCAGCGCGGACTGCGCGTGCGGGACCTCGGCTCGCGCGTCCCGCCGGACCCGCCACAGCCGCCAGGCCGACGTGGCCGTGGTCAGGTTGAGCCCGGCCCACACCACCGGGAACACCGGGCCGGGCGGGGCGAACGATGGCTGCCGGAAGTCCTGATACCGGTCTCGGGTGCCCTGGCGGCGCTGGCCGGCCCAGGCCGACAGGCCCTGGGCGGCCGCGTAGACGCCGGCCACCCCGGCCCACGAGGCCAGGTCCCGGCGCCAGCCGCCGCTATTCATCGCGGTGCACGGTGTCCGGGGCGAAGGCGGGCAGGCAGACCGAGATGTAGTCGGCGCCGTCCGGGCCGGGGGTGCTGTACCGGACCCACTCCCGCGGCCGGGTGTGCACGGCCTGGCCGGCCTGGACGGTGAGCCGGCCACCCTCGTACTCGACGTCCAGGGCGCCGCCCAGCACCAGCGTGTACTCGTCGAACTCGGGGCGCTGGCCCGGCTCGGACCAGCCGGACGGACTGCGCATGTGGGCGATGCTCACGCCGCCGTCGCCGGTGTTCACCCGGCCAGCGAACTCATCGATGATCTTGGGTGGCTCCCCGGCCGCCGTGACCCGGCTCGGGTGGTCGATCAATTCGGGCATCTGGACAGTATGCCGGCCACCTGATCGGCCAGCGTGGCCGGGGCGGCCCGGCGGTTGTCCACGGTGTGGTGCGGGGCCTCGGGCTCGTGGGCGAGTCTTATCCGCGCGGCGAAGGCATCAAAGTTATTGAGCTTGCTGGTGTCGCGGGCGGACGCGCGGGCGGCCAGCCGTTCGCGCAGGGTTCCGGCGTCGGAGCGGACCCAGACCAGGTGGATGGGGGCGCCGCCTAGTTCGTTCGTCCACTGCTGCCAGCGGGCGGCGTGGTGGATCTGCTGGGTGAACGGGCCGGACAGCAGGACCGGGCAGCCGTGGGCGCGGATCTCCCGGGCGGTGGCGGCCATGCCCGCGTACTCGTGCACCTTGACGTGCTCGTCGTACCAGGGGCCTTCCCGCTCCCCCGGCGGGCGGCCGGCCGCGTCGAGGGTGGCCGCCACGAAGTCGCCGTACATCGTGTCCTTGTCCAGCAGGGCCGGGACCGGCGTCAGGCGGGCCAGCAGGAGGCGGGCCACGGTCGTCTTGCCGGCGCCAGGCGGCCCGGCCACCACCCAGACCGTCGCAGGTTGGTCCACGGGCGGGAGAATACTCATGGCAGGAAAGGTGGGGTTTTCGTCATTGCGGTCATGCGGGCGGGCCGGGAGCATGGAGGGGTGGCCGGCCGGAGCGTGCTGATCGTCCTGTTCGACGGGGTGCAGAGCCTCGACGTGACCGGGCCGCTGGAGGTGTTCGCCACCGCGGGCGACACCGTGGGGCAGGCCGGGTACGAGATCACCACCGCCAGCATGGGCGGGCGGCCGGTCCGGACCGGGAGTGGGCTGCGGATCTGTCCGGACCTGGACCTCGTCGGCACCGGGACACCGCACACGGTCATCGTGCCGGGCGGGCCCGGGACCAGGGCGCCGGCGCCGGAGCTGATCGGCTGGCTGAGCCGGACGGCCGCGGGAGCCGAGCGGATCGTGTCGGTCTGCACGGGGGCGTTCCTGCTGGCCGAGGCCGGGCTGCTGGCCGGGCGGCGGGCCACCACGCACTGGAGCTGGTGCGACGTGCTGGCCCGGCGGTACCCGGACGTGATCGTGGAGCCGGAGCCGATCTTCGTCCGGGACGGCCACGTGGCCACCTCGGCCGGGGTCACCGCGGGTATCGACCTGGCCCTGGCCCTGGTCGAGGACGACCACGGCCGAGAAGTCGCACTGTCCGTCGCCCGGCAGCTGGTGGTGTTCCTGCGGCGGCCCGGGAACCAGACCCAGTTCAGCGCCCAGTTGCAGGCCCAGGTCGCCCAGCGCGAACCCCTGCGGGAGGTGCAGCGCTGGATCGCGGAGCATCCGGGCGCGGACCTGTCGGTGGACGCACTGGCCGAGCGGGCCCGGCTGTCGCCCCGGCAGTTCGCGCGGGCGTTCGCCGCCGAGACCGGGACG
>DATDIH010000418.1:0-14441 GCA_036521155.1 Streptosporangiaceae bacterium | reverse complement strand
CGGCGTGGCCGCCGCATACCGGCCGAGCGGCCCGGCGAGCGGCCCCGGCCTGACCTGCCCGAGGGCACCGACCTGCTCCCGCAGATCAAGCACATCGTGGTGCTGATGATGGAGAACCACTCCTACGACAACTACCTCGGCACGCTGGACAAGCGTGGCGACGGGCTGCCCGGCGACGAGCAGGCGGCCAACCCGCGGCGCGACGGCACTTCGGTGAAGCCGTTCCACCTGACCGGCACGAGCCAGGTCAAGGACGACCCGAAGCAGAGCTGGCACGCCGCGCACCTGCAGTGGAACGGCGGGGCCTGCGACGGGTTCGTACGCAGCGTCGAGGAGCTGGTGCCAGGCCAGGACGCGGCGCTGCCGATGGGCTACTGGACCGAAGATGACCTGCCCTTCTACCACGGGCTGGCCCGCACGTTCCCGCTGGCTGACCGGTGGTTCTCGTCCTGCCTGGGGCCGACGTTCCCCAACCGGCGGTTTCTCGTCGCGGGCACCGCCCACGGGCTGATCGACGACCTGCCCTGGGACATCCTCGACCTGCCACCCGCCGGGACCATCTTCGACGTGCTGACCAGGAACGGCGTGCCCTGGTTCAACTACCACAACATCCGGCCCGCCAAAGTGCTGCTCAAGCGGGCGCTCGGCCAGAACGGGCTGCGGGCAGCCCGCAGCGTGGGCCGGATCGGCCGCTGGTTTCCCCGGATCACCGAACGGGTGCAGGGCAACAAGCAGTTCACCGCTGACCTGTACCCAATGGGGGTCGCGGGCTGCGTCCGCCACCTGCGGCGGACCGAGCAGTTCTTCGCCGACGCCGACGCGGGCACGTTGCCCGGGTTCTGCATCGTAGATCCGGACTTCGACGTGTTCTCGGAGGAGAACCCGCAGGACATCCGCAAAGGCGAGAGCTTCGCGGCCGAAGTCATCAACCGGGTCATGCACGGGAAAGGCTGGGAGCACACCCTGCTCATCTGGGTCTACGACGAAGGCGGTGGTTACTACGATCACGTGCCGCCGCCGGAGGCGGTGCCCCCGGACGACGTGCCCGCGCACAACCCCCTGCTGGCCGCGCCCGGATGGGTCAAGCTGCTGCTGCGGCCGGTGCTCCGCTCCTACCTGCGCAAGGTCAAGGCCGAGGATGAGGGGCCGGACGCCTACGACCGGCTGGGGTTCCGGGTGCCGGCCGTGCTCGTGTCCCCGTACGCGCGACGGGACTTCGTCACCAGCACGGTCTTCGACCACACCTCGATCCTCAAGCTGATCGAGCAGAAGTGGAACCTGCCCGCGCTGACCCGCCGGGACGCGGCCGCCGAGTCTCCCCTGGAGGCTCTGGACCTGGACGCACCGCCCGCTTTTCTCAAGCCACCCGAGCTGCCCGAGGCCAGCATGCGCTGGGGTGACTGGGAGGACGAGCGCGCCGCGCGGCAGTCATTCCGGCGGCAGCGGTGAGCCGGTCTCCTCGGTGGGCTCGGGCGGGAAGGCCTCGCTGGCTTCGGCCGTCGCGGTGTCCGGCTCCGGCGGGAACGCTTCGCCGGTTTCAGAGCCCGGCTCGGGCGGGAAGGCCTCGCCCGGGTCAGCGCCTGGTTCCGGCGGGAAGGCCTCGCCCGCCGCGGAGCCGGGTTCGGGTGGGATCGGGGATGGGTGCTCGCTCATCAGGCCTCCTGAGGGTTTCGGCGTAGCTTCCTCCCCAGTTTGCACCCAGCCACGGCCGATGTCAGGGGCGGAATCGCCTTGATCGCGAGGCGGCGGCTGCGATAGGAACGCGGCATGCTACGTGGTGAGAAGGTGCTCTTGCGGGCCCGGCTGGACAGTGACATCCCGGTCCTGGAGGCCGAGTTGCACGCGGACGTGCAGCTGCGGTCCCGCACGGACAGCCGGCCCTGGCGGCCGCTGCCACCCGGATCGGCCGACTCTCCGTTCCGGATCACCGACTGGCGGTCCGACCCGGCCGCGTTCTCCGTGGTCGAGCTGGCCAGTGACGAGCTGGCCGGCGACGCGCTGTTGTGGGGGGTCGACCCGCACAACAGGTCCGCGCACCTGGGCATCACGCTGCGCCCGTCGTTCCGCGGGCGGGGACTCGGCACCGACGTGGTGCGGGTGCTGTGCCGGTACGGCTTCGAGACCCGCGGGCTGAACCGGCTCCAGGTCGACACGCTGTCCGACAACGAGGGCATGCTCCTGGCCGCGGCCCGGGCCGGTTTCACCCGGGAGGGGCAGCTGCGCCAGGCGGGCTGGGTCAACGGCGGGTTCGTGGACGAGGTGGTCCTGGGGCAGCTGGCGGCGGAGTGGTTCGGCGACGGGCCGGCCTGGGCGGGTGACCCGGACTGAAGCGATGCGGGGCGGCCCGGACTCCTGGCGGGCGGGCCGGGCTAGGCGGGTGAGCGGGGCAGGGCCTTGACCGTCTCGGTCAGGGCCTCCATGGCCGGGACCGCGGACAGCAGCTCCTGCGCGGTCGGCTCGGGCAGCTGTTGCAGGCACTCGGTCAGGACCTGGGTGCGGTGCTCCCGGATCCGCTCGTGCACGGTGCCCCCGGCCGGGGTGACCTCGACCCGGGCCGCGCGCAGGTCACTGGGGTCGGGCAGCCGCCGGATCAGGCCCTTCTCGTCGAGGGCCCGGACCACGCGGGACAGCATGGTCGGGTTCAGTCCCTCCAGGCCGGCCAGCTCGGCCAGGCCCAGCGGGCCGCGGTGGCGGACCAGGCCCAGCACCGAGTACTGGGTCGGGGTCAGCCCCTCGTCGGTGGAGGTGTCGTTGAGCTGACGCGCGAGCTTGGCGATGACGACCCGCAACCGCGCCACCAGTTCGACGTCCATGTCTCCTCCGTGTTGGCCTCGGGGGGTCGAACCCCCCCAGACCCCCCAACGCGGGCTTCGCCCGCGTAACTATTTTGCCTCGGCACCCGGCCCACTTGCTTGCTTATCGGCAAGCAACTACTGTAATCATATGTGAGTGAGGTTACGGCCACATCCTCTGTAGCGGCGGCTCCGGACGCGCCGGGCTCCCCGCCCGTGCGACGGAACCTGATCTTCGCCATCGTGTCCATCGGGCTGTTCATGGCCTCGATCGACCAGACCATCGTGGCCACCGCCCTGCCCGCCATCCAGAAGGAGCTGCACACCCAGATCACCTGGAGCGGGTGGACGATCACGATCTACGCGCTCGGGCAGGTCGTGGCCATGCCGATGGCCGGCAAGATCAGCGACATGTACGGCCGCAAACGGGTGTTCATGCTGGCCGCGGCGCTGTTCACCGTCTCCTCGCTGTGCTGCGGGTTCGCCGGCAACATCTACCTGCTGCTGCTCCCGCGGGCGGCCCAGGCCCTGGGCGGCGGGGCCTTCATGCCGTCAGCGACCGGCATCGTTTCCGACCACTTCGGCGCCCAGCGGGACCGCGCCGTCGGCATGTTCACCTCGATCCTGCCTATCGGCGGCATCATCGGCCCCATCATCGGCGGCCTGTTCGTCAGCTACTGGTCCTGGCGCGGGATCTTCCTGGTCAACGTGCCCATCGGCATCGTCCTGATCGTCCTGGTGGCCAGGTTCATCCCGGCCAACTCGGTTCGGGTGTCCCAGCGCATCGACCTGGCCGGGATCGCTCTGCTGGCGCTGCTGATCCTGGCCGCGATGTTCGGCATCACGTACCTGGGCAGCGGCAACGTGCCGCTGTACAGCCCGGTGTTCCTGGGCTGCGAGGCGATCGCGGTGGCGGCCGGGTGGGCCTTCGTCCGGCACTCCCAGCGGGCACCGGCCCCGTTCGTGCCGTTCCGGCTGCTGCGCGGGCGCGGCTTCGGGGTGATGAACGTGATCAACCTGGTCTATGGCGCGGCCGCACTCGGGTTCGCCGCCCTGGTCCCGCTGTACGCCCAGGAGCGCTACCACATCCCGCCGCTGGGCGCGGGCACCCTGCTGACGGCCCGGGCGGTGGGCATGATCTCGGTGGCCGGGGTGGCCGTGCTGGCCCTGCGCCGGACCGGGTACCGGCTGCCGATGATCGGCGGCTTCGTGATCCTGGCCGGCGGGCTGCTGATCATGGCCTGGCCCGCACCGATCTCGCCCTACGCCTGGCTGGCGGTGGCGGCCGGAGTCACCGGCTGCGGGATGGGCCTGTCCGTGCCGGCGTCCAACAACGCCAGCCTCCAGCTGGCCCCGGACCAGGTGGCGGCCATCGCCGGCCTGCGCGGCATGTTCCGCCAGGGCGGAGCGATCATCGCGGTGTCGCTCACCACCGCGATCATCGCCCGCAGCCACGACGCCGGGGTCATGCAGGCCCGGGTGTTCGTGGTGTTCGCCGCACTGCTGATCGCCCTGCTGCCGGTGGTGTGGTGGATGGTGCCTGATCACCACGGCAACTGGTGAGGTTGTTGGGATTTTTGAGTCTCTAGAGGTTGCTGGGTGCCTTGAGGGAGTTAGGGCTCTGGTGAACAGACCTAGCCTGTGGCCTGTGCACCATCACTCACATGAGCACCAAAGTTCGCAATAGTGGTCAAATCCACCTTGTCTCCCGTGAGCCGCCTCATCCTGGGGGTGCCGGTAATGTGTCGGGGCCACTTTGGCGGGTAGCGTCTCTGCACGGCGCGCCAAAGGAACCTGGGCGAGGAGGACGGTCGTGAGGATGTCGAACGTGCGGGAGCACGGCCGATGACCTTTCCGCAGCCGACCGGCCCCGCGATTTCCGTTCCCGACACCCTGCACGCGGCCGCGATCTACGACTCCGACCGGGATCTGCGCGACCGCATCGTCACCTTCCTCATCGACGGGCTGGCCCGCCGGGAGAAGGTGGTGGCCATCGTGCCCCAGCACACCGGCGAGATCCTCGGGGCCGCGCTCGGGTCGGGCGCGATGATGGTGCAGTGGGGCCTGCCCGGCATGAACTACCACCACCTGGGCCGGGCGGCCGAGACCCTCCGCAACTACCTGGCCGACCGGCGGGCGGCGGGGGACCGGACCCGGCTGCTGACCGAGAACGACGTGGACGGCGGCATCCGCGGGCCGGGCCGGATGGCCGGCTACCTGCGCTCCGAATCGGCCGCCGACGGGCTGTACGGGAGCCACGGGTTCCCCTGGCTCTGCCTGTACGACCGGCGCCACTACTCCCCCGGTGTCCTGGCCGACGTGGAGCGGGTCCACCCGCACGTGCTCGACGAGCACGGCGAGCCGTCGCTCAACAAGGAGTACGTGGATCCGGCCACTTACCTGTCCGCCCACCCCGGGCCGGTCTCGGTGGTCCCGGCCGAGGTGACCCTGGACCTCGAGCTGGCCAACCTCAACGACCTCGGCGAGCTTCGGCGGCAGGCCGGGGACGCCGCGGCCAGCCTGGGGCTGCTCCCGGCCGACGTGCGGCTGGCCGAAGTGGCGGCGGGCGAGGTGATCGCCAACGCGTTCCGGCACGGGGTCACGCCCGGCCGGCTCCGGGTGTGGCGTGACGCCGACGCCGTGCTGATCAGAGTCGACTCGGGCGGCCCGGGATCCGAGGTCACGGTGTCCGGCTTCAGTCCGCCGGATCTGGCCGCCGGGTCGGGCGCGGGCCTGTGGGTGGCCCGCCAGATCGCCGACGTCGTGCACGTGGAGACCCGCCGCGACGGCACCAGCGTCGAGCTTCAGTTTCCGCTGTAAGGACCGTCCGGGTGTCCCGCTCCCCGGGCCAGCCCAGGCGAGCTGAGCCTCCCGGCGAAGACCTTCGATAAATAATTCGTTAGGGCAAGTAACGGGATTGCTAGTATCTGACCTGGTGTCCTTGGCCAGACGACCTGGGAGTTCTGCTTGACGGCGCGCGGGCGACGACGGATCTTCATCGACGTCACGCCGTTGCGGCAATCCCGCGACCTGCGGATACTGCTCGGCGGGCAGCTGGTCTCGCTGCTCGGCAACCAGCTCACCCTGGTCGCCATCCCGTACCAGGTCTACGAGCTGACGCACTCGTCGCTGGACGTCGGGCTGGTCTCGCTGGCCCAGCTCATCCCGCTGCTGATCTGCTCGCTGTACGGCGGCACGGTCATCGACTCGACCGACCGGCGGCGGCTGCTGATCCGGGTCGAGATCGTGCTGGCCCTGTGCAGCGTCGGGCTGGCCATCAACACCGACCTGGGCCCGCGGCTGTGGCCGCTGTTCGTGCTGCCCGCGATCGCGGCCGGCCTGACCGGCTTCGACAATCCGACCCGGAACGCGATCGTGCCCCGGCTGGTCGGCGCCGAGCACATCGCCACCGCTTCGGCCATGGTCCAGGTGCTGAACCAGGTCGGCATCGTGGTCGGGCCGGCCCTGGGTGGCCTGCTGCTGGCCGGAGCGGGCGCCGACTTCGTGTACTGGTTCGACGCGGCCTCGTTCCTGGTCGCGATCGCCGCCGCCTGGGCCATCTCGCCGCAGCCGCCGTCCGAGCACGCCACCCGCCCGGGACTGCGCGCGGTGGCCGAGGGCTTCCGTTACATCCGGCAGCGCCAGGGCATCCAGGGCGCCTACCTGATCGACATCAACGCCATGGTGTTCGGCATGCCGCGCGCGCTGTTCCCGGCCATGGCGATAACCGTGTTCCACGGCGGCGCGACCGCGGTCGGGTTCCTGTACGCCGCGCCCGGTGTCGGGGCGCTGATCGGCGCGCTGGTCACCGGCTGGGTGGCCCACGTCCGGCGGCAGGGGCTCACGGTGATCGTGGCCGTGATGGTGTGGGGGGCGGCGATCGTGGCGTTCGGGTTGATGCGGAACCTGCTGCTGGCCCTGGTCTTCCTGGCCGTGGCGGGCTGGGCCGACGTGATCTCGGCCGTGCTGCGTAACACGATCATCCAGCTGTCCGTGCCGGACCGGCTGCGGGGACGGCTGGCCGCCATCCAGATCGGGGTGGTGCAGGGCGGGCCGCGGCTCGGGGACCTGGAAGCGGGCGCGGTGGGGAACGCGTTCGGGAACGAGTTCTCGGTGATCTCGGGCGGGCTGGCCTGCATCGCGGGGGCGTTGCTGCTGGCCTGGAGGCTGCCGGGGTTCCGGCGGGTCGAGGTCTCGGCCGCTACCGCGGAGGCGGCGGAGGCCGAGGCGGCTGGGGCGGCTGGGGCGGCTGGGGCGGATGGGGTGGTGGGGACGGCGGGAACCGGCGCGGGCTCCGGCCCGGTGCCCGGCCGGGCGCCCGACGCGGCCGCCGGCCCGGCGCCTCACTAGTCACACCCGCCACTGCCGTTTGAAGATCCATTCCCGGGGAGCGGAATCAGCGCTATTCGCTGAAAGTGGCACCCGGCAATGGATCATGGGCGATGGGCGGGGCGGTGGTGCTGGCGCGCCCTAACTGGTGGTGCTGATGGGTCTGGGGGGCGCCGTGGTGCTGCGGATGACCAGGCGGGGCGGGAGCAGGACCTCGCGGGGCTCGGTTCGGCCGTGGTCGAGGCGCTCGGCCAGGAGGGCCACCGCTTCTTCGGCCTGGCGGGGCGCGTCCTGGCTGACCGAGGTCAGATCGACGTGGCCGAGGCGGGCCAGCATGCTGTCGTCGTAGCCCACCACCGACATCGACGCCGGGACCTCGGTGCCGAGCCGGGCCAGCCGGTCGAGCAGGCCGACCGCGGACCGGTCGTTGGACGCCACGACGGCGGTGGCGTGGCTGTTCAGCAACTCGGGGGCGGCGCGGATCCCGGCCTCCTCGGTGTGGTCGCCAGGGATGACCCGGATCCGCTCGGCCAGGCCGTGCCCGCGCATGGCCTGGCGGTAGCCGCGCCGTCGGTCCGAAGCGATCGTCCCCCGCCCGCCGTCGACGAACGCGATGTCCCGGTGGCCCAGGTTGGCCAGGTGGGCCACGGCCTGGGCCACGCCCAGGTCGTCGGCGGCCCGGACCACGTCGACGCTGTCCGACTTCAGCCGGCGCCCCACCGAAACCACCGGCAGCTCCTGGCCCAGGGAGGTCAGCCAGCCGGCCCGGTCCTCGGGCCCGATCAGGATCAGGCCCTCGCAGCGGAAGTCGAGCAGGTTCTCGGTGGCGGTCCGCTCGTCCCGGGTCGGGGTCAGCGTGCTCAGGACCAGGTCGTAGCCGCGCCGGGTGGCGGCTGCGTCCATCTCGGCGACCAGCTCGGCGTGGAAGGTGTTGCGCACGTCCATGACCACGCCCAGGTGCTGGCTGCGCCGTCGGGCCAGCAGGCTGGCGGTCCGGTCGGCCCGGTAACCCAGCTCGCGCGCGGCTTCGAATACCCGGGCGCGGGTCTGCTCGCTGGGGCCGGGCTGGTGGCGGAGCACCAGCGAGACCAGGCCGGCCGAGACTCCGGCCCGGGCCGCGACGTCGGACAGGCGGGGGCGGCGGCCGCGGACGGCTGGGGCGGGCGGCGAGGCCAGCGGCGCCGATGCGTCGGGGTCGGTCATGCGGGCTCACTCTTGACAGGGGCTGGAGGCTTGGGTACGAAGCTATTAAAGCGCTTTAAATCGGTCCCGTCGAGGGGAGTGACTTGTCGAGGCGAGTGACTTGTGGCGAGTGACCTGGCGAGCCGAGTGACCTGGCGAGCCGAGGCGATGGCTGAAAGGAGAGGACCATGGCGGGACCGGGGATTGGGGTGGCGGTGATCGGGGCCGGGATGGCCGGGCGGGCGCACGCGCACGGGTACCGGGCGGCGCCGGGGGTGTTCGGGTCGGAGCTGCCGCCGGTCCGGCTGGTGGCCATCGCCGATGCCTACGAGCCGTTCGCCCGCGACACCGCGCAGCGGTACGGGTACGAGCGGGCGGAGACGTCGTGGAAGGCGATCGCCGAGGCGCCCGACATCGACGCGGTCAGCGTGGTGGTGGCCAACCGGCTGCACCGGGAGATCGTCGAAGGCCTGCTGGACGCGGGCAAGCACGTGCTGTGCGAGAAGCCGCTGGCCCCGACGGTGGCCGACGGCGAGGCCATGGTCAAGCGGGCCGGCCAGACCGACCGGGTGGCCGCGGTCGGGTTCACGTTCCGGCGCTCGCCGGCCATCAGCGCCGTGCGGGAGCAGGTGACGGACGGGGTGCTGGGGCCGGTGCGGCACTTCAACGGACACTACTGGTGTGACTACGGATTCGCGGCCGACAGCCCGATGAGCTGGCGATACCAGGGCGGCCCGGGGTCGGGGGCGCTGGCCGACATCGGCACCCACCTGGTCGACGTGGGCGAGTTCCTGTGCGGACCGGTCCGGTCGGTGCGCGGGGCGCTGCTGGAGACGATCATCGCCGACCGACCGGTGCCGCTGGGCACGGCGGTGGGGCACGCGGCCGGAGTCCCGGTGAGCGACGAGCGGGTCCCGGTCGAGAACGAGGACATCGCCACCTTCACCGCGTCGTTCACCGACGGCGCGGTGGGCACGTTTTCGGTGTCGAGGATCGCCTACGGGCTGCCCAACGCGCTGGGGTTCGAGGTGTTCTGCGCGGACGGCGCGGCAGCCTTCGACCTGGGCCGGGCGGCCGAGTTCACCATCGCCGACTCCTCCCCCGCCACCGTGGTCAACGGGTACCGGCAGGTCCAGCTGGGGCCGGAGCATCCCTACATCACCCGCGGGCTGCCGATGGACTTCCCCAGCGTGGGGCACGGGCAGAGTGACTTCTTCACCTACCAGGCCCGGGCCTTCCTGGACGAGATCGCCGGGCTGGACGCGGCCCCGGGGCGGCCTCGCTGCCCGCGGCTGGCCGAAGGCCTGCACAACCTGCGCGTCCTGGACGCGATCGTCACATCCGCGGCCGACGGTGGCCGGGAAGCCGAGCTCACCGAGAAAGCCGAGCTCACCGAGGAGGAGAACTGATGAAGCTGGGCGCCTACACCGCCGTCCTGCACGACCGGTCGCTGCGGGAGACCCTGAAGATCCTGGGCGAGCTCGGGCTGACCAGCGCCGAGATCAACGCGGGCGGGTTCGTCCCCGCGCCGCACCTGCCGATCCAGCAGCTGCGGCAGGGCGGCGGAACGGCCGAGGCCTACCTGCGCCTGTTCGATGAGGCCGGGATCACGCTGACCGGGCTGAACGTGAACGGCAACCCGCTCAACCCCGACCCCGAGGTCGGGCCCAAGCACGCCGCCGACCTGCGGCAGGCCATCGACGTGGCGGCGCTGCTCGGGGTCAAGCGGGTGGTGGCCATGTCCGGGCTGCCGGGGGCCGAGCCGGGGGCGCGCTACCCGTCCTGGGTGGTCAACCCGTGGGACAGCCAGTACCTGGACGTCCTCGACTACCAGTGGAAAGAGGTCGTGATCCCGTTCTGGCGGGACATCCAGGCCCGGGCGGCCGACCAGGACGTGAAGGTGTGCATCGAGATGCACCCGCACAACGTGGTGTTCAACCCGGGCACGCTGGAGCGGCTGGCCACCGACATCAACGCCACCCACGTGGGGGCGGAGCTGGACCCGAGCCACCTGTTCTGGCAGGGCATCGACCCGGTGGCGGCGATCGGGCGGCTGGGCGGCCTGGTCTACCACGCGGCGGCCAAGGACACCCGGATCAACGAGGCCAACTGCCGGATCTTCGGCGTGCTGGACGACCGGTTCCGGCGGGTGCCGCCGGAGGAGAACCCGGTCAACCTGGGCGGGCGGAACACGCTGAACCGGTGGCCGGACGACGCGGCCTGGAACTTCGTCGCGGTGGGGCGCGGGCATGACCGGACCTTCTGGGTGGACTTCCTGCGGGCGCTGGCCGCGGTGGACCCGGACATGGCGGTCAACATCGAGCACGAGGACCTGGAGCTGGACCAGATCGAGGGCCTGCGCCAGGCGGCGGAGAACCTGATCGCGGCCAAGGATGAAGCGGGGGTGTAGGGACGGCGCCGGGGGGTGAGGGACGGCCTCGCGCGCTACCAGCCGGTGAGGGTGAGGTCGAAGCTGTAGCGGGAGGCGCGGTACAGGTGCCGCCCGTGCTCGATGGCGCGGCCCTGATCGTCGTAGGCGGCGCGCTCCATGGTGAGCAGGGGCGCGCCGCGGGTCTCGCCCAGGGCGCGGGCTTCGGCGGCGGTGGCGGCGCGGGCGCCGATGGACTGGCGGGCGATGCGCAAGGTGACCCCGCTGCCGCGCAGCAGGTTGTACAGGCCGTGGGCCTCGAGGTCCTCGGCGGTGAGGGCCAGCAGGTCGGCGGGCACGTAGTTGCGCAGCAGGGCCAGCGGCTGATCGTCGGCGTACCGGAGGCGTTCGAACACGTACACCTCGGCGCCCGGCGGCAGACCGAGGTCGGGGGCCAGGTCTTCGGCCAGCGGCTGCCGCTCGAAGCTGAGCACGCGGGTCACCGGGCCCCGGCCGGCCTTGGCCAGGTCGTCGTACAGGCTGGTCAGCTCGACCTGGCGGCGCACCTTGGCGTGCGCGACCTGGGTCCCGACGCCGCGCTTGCGGACCAGCAGGCCCCGGTCGACCAGGTACGCGATGGCCCGCCGCATGGTCGGCCGGGACAGGCCGAGCTGATCGGCCAGGTCGATCTCGTTCTCCAGCCGCGCCCCGGTGGGCAGTTCGCCGGACTCGATGAGGCGCTCCAGGTGCTGAGCCACCTGGAAGTAGAGCGGGACCGGGCTGTTCCGGTCGACCCGGAGGGACGGGGCGGGCTGGTTCACGGCGACCTCTCTGCGGCGCGACGAGGTGACGTCGGCCCCATCCATTATGGACGCCAAGACAGATCATTTGAATATCAGGATGTACGAATGTCAGGACAAACTATTGACGGCCCTGCAGCACGGGCGTACAAAGACAGCATTCCGCCCGTGGGCCCTCCGTGGTGCCTGGGGCGGCCCGGGACCGAGGCGCGGTCTCGATTCCGGGTTGAACGCTTGACGCTGCGAATAACCGGGCGGCCCAGGGACTGGGGAGCCGGCCACCCGGACCAGGTGAAACTCCCCCGAGGCAGGACCCGAGGCCAATGGAGGCAGGGCAGATGTTCAGACCCAGAAAGCGTGCGCTCGGCACGGCACTGATCATGATGTTGGCGCTGATCGTGATCGCCGCGTGCAGCGCGACCGGCGGCAAGCGAGCGGCGGAGCGCCAGGCGGCGGCAGCGGCCGGCGCCGAGAGCGCCGGCCACGCCAACACCCCGCACTACACGTTCGCCATGATCACGCACGCCCAGCCGGGTGACACGTTCTGGGACATCATCCGGTCCGGTGCCAGCTCGGCCGCGGCCAAGGACAACATCACGTACCACTACTCCAACAACGACGACCCGACCAAGCAGGCCCAGTTGATCGACGACGCGATCAACAGCAAGGTCGACGGCATCGCGGTCACTGACCCGGACCCGCAGGCGCTGTGCCCGACGATCAAGAAGGCGACGGCGGCCGGAATCCCGGTGGTCATGTTCAACGCCGGCATCAGCAACTGGCAGTCGTGCGGGGCACTGTCGTACTTCGGCTCGGACGAGAACGTGGCCGGAACGGCGGCCGGGAAGCGGCTGGCCGCGGCGGGCAAGAAGAACGTGCTCTGCGTGCTGCAGGCCCAGGGCCAGATCCAGCTGGAGGCCCGCTGCGCCGGGGTCAAGGCCGGGCTCGGCTCCGAGGGCACGATGACCAAGCTCTACGTCAACGGCACCGACAACTCGGCGATGCTGTCCTCCATGAGCGCCAAGCTCACCCAGGACAAGAACGTCGACGCGGTCATCACCCTGGGGGCCCCGGTGGCGCTGGTGGCGATCAACGCGATCAGCCAGGCGAAGAGCAGCGCCAAGCTCTACACGTTCGACACCAACGCGGCCGAGATCGCCAAGATCAAGTCCGGCGCGATCCAGTTTGCCGTGGACCAGCAGCCCTACCTGCAGGGTTACGAGGCCATCGACGCACTGTGGCTTTACAAGACCAACGACGACGTGCTCGGCGGCGGCAAGACCGTGCTGACCGGCCCGGCCTTCATCGACTCCAGCAACGTCGCCGCCATCTCCAAGTACGCCGCCCGCGGCACGCGGTAACGGAGGCATGCCATGACTGACACCATCGAAGCGGCACCTCCGCCGCGGCTGGACGAACGGGTCCAGCGCAAGTCCCCGCTGGCCCGGCTGTTCGCCCGGCCCGAGGCGGGCGCACTGGCGGGCGCGATCATCATCTACGTCTTCTTCTTCGCGATCGCGCCGCCGTTCCGCAACGCGAACTCGTTCTCCAGCGTGCTGTACGTCAGCTCGACCTACGGCCTGATGGCGGCGCCGGTGGCGTTGCTGATGATCGGCGGCGAGTTCGACCTGTCGGCCGGGGTGGCGGTGACCAGCTCGGCGCTGTGCTGCTCGCTGTTCAGCTACGAGTTCACGGCCAACATGTGGGTCGGCGTGCTGGTCGCGCTGGTGCTGTCCCTGGTTATCGGGTTCATCAACGGCTGGGTGGTGGTCAAAACCGGGATCCCGAGCTTCCTGGTCACCTTGGGCACGTTCTTCATGTTGCAAGGGCTGAACCTGGCTTTGACCCAGACCATCACCAACGGGGCGGCCAGCCCGAGCATCTCCGACATCCAGGGCTTCAACTCGGCCCAGAAGGTGTTCTCGTCCAGCTTCTCCATCGGCGGGGTGAACATCCGCACGTCGATCGTGTACTGGATCGTGATCACGCTCATCGCGACCTGGCTCCTGCTGCGGACCCGGACCGGCAACTGGATCTTCTCGGTCGGCGGCTCGGCCCAGAGCGCCCGCGCGGTCGGCGTCCCGGTCGGCCGGATGAAGATCCTCCTGTTCATGGGCGTCGGCCTGCTGGCCTGGTTCACCGGGATGATCATCCTGTTCCAGTTCAACACGATCCAGTCCGGCCAGGGCGTCGGCAACGAGTTCGTCTACATCATCGCCGCGGTGGTCGGTGGCTGCCTGCTCACGGGCGGGTACGGCTCGGCCGTGGGCGCGGGCATCGGGGCGCTCATCTTCGGCATGGTCAACCAGGGCATCGTCTACGCGGGCTGGGACCCGGACTGGTTCACCTTCTTCGTCGGCGCGCTGCTGCTGGGCGCCATCCTGCTCAACACCTATATCCGGCGCCGCGCGGAGGCGAACAGATGACCAGCACCCTGGAAAGCGACCAGCAAACCACGGAGCCGCTGGTCCGGCTGACCAACGCGGGCAAGCACTACGGCACGATCATCGCGCTGTCCGAGATCTCGCTGGAGGTCAGCGCGGGCGAAGTGACCTGCGTGCTCGGTGACAACGGGGCGGGCAAGTCCACCCTGATCAAGATCATCGCCGGGTTGCACCAGCCGAGTGAGGGCACCTACGAGGTCGAGGGCGAGCCGGTGCGGTTCAGCTCGCCCCGGGAGGCGCTGGAACGCGGGATCGCCACCGTGTACCAGGACCTGGCCGTGGTGCCGCTGATGCCGGTGTGGCGGAACTTCTTCCTGGGCAACGAGGTCAGCAAGAGCGGGCGGATGGACATCCCGTTCATGCGCACGAAGACCAAGGAAGAGATGCTGGCCATGGGCATCGACCTGCGCGACGTCGAGCAGCCGATCGGCACGCTGTCCGGCGGCGAGCGGCAGTGCGTGGCCATCTCCCGGGCCGTGTACTTCGGGGCCAAGGTGCTGATCCTGGACGAGCCGACCGCCGCCCT
>DATDIH010000417.1:0-8365 GCA_036521155.1 Streptosporangiaceae bacterium | reverse complement strand
GCAGGCCCGCGGGGCCGACCCGCAGCTGGCCTCCTGGCAGCGGGAGGTCACCGGCCTGATCCGGGACGCCCAGGACGGGGACGGCTACCTCAACACGTTTGAGCAGGTCACCGGCGCATCCGCCCGCTTCCGTGATTTGCCATACAACCACGAGATCTTCAACATCGGGGCGCTGACCCAGGCGGCCATCGCCCAGGTCCGGACCGGCCACGACGACGGGCTGATCGGCACCGCCCGCCGGGCCGTGGCCCAGCTGGGCCAGACCTTCGGGCCGGGTCACCGCGCCGGCGTGTGCGGGCACCCGCTGATCGAGATGGCCCTGGCCGAGCTGTACCGGCTCACCGGCGACCCGGCCGACCTGGCTCTGGCCCGGTACTTCGTGGACGCCCGGGGCCACGGCATCCTGGCCGCCCAGCACACGGACCGGTTCGCCAGCAGCACCTACTATTCCGACCGGGTGCCGGTGCGCGAGACCACCACCCCCGAGGGACACGCGGTCCGGGCCGTCTACCTGGCCGCGGGCGCGACCGACCTGGCCACCGAGACCGGCGACGCCGAGCTACTGGGCGCGCTGCGCGGTCAGTGGACGGCCATGACCGGCACCAAGATGTACCTGACCGGCGGGCTGGGCGCCCGCTGGGAGGGCGAGTCGTTCGGTGACCCGTTCGAGCTGCCCACCGACCGCGCCTACGCCGAGACCTGCGCCGCCGTGGCCAGCACGCAGTGGGCCTGGCGGCTGCTGCTGGCCACCGGCCAGGCCGCCTACGCGGACCTGATGGAACGAACCCTGTACAACGGGGTCCTGCCCGGCATCTCGCTCTCGGGGGACCGGTTCTTCTACGTGAACGCGCTCCAGTTGCGGGCCAGCGCCTCCGGGGTCGAGGACTCCCGGATGGTCGCCAACGGGCGGCAGCCGTGGTTCGGCACATCCTGCTGCCCGACCAACACCATGCGCACCCTGGCCACGCTGGAGCACTACCTGACCACCAGCTCCGGCGACGGCCTCCAGCTGCACCAATACGCGCCCATGCGGGTGCGCACCACGGCCGGCGGCCAGCCCATCGAGCTGGATGTGGCCACCGAGTACCCGTGGGACGGAAGGGTCGAGGTGGAGGTCCGGGCCGGCGGCGACGCCCCGTGGACGCTGACCCTGCGCGTCCCGGCCTGGGCGGCCGGGGCCGAGCTGGCGGTCAACGGCCAGCCGGCCGGCGTGGCCGCCGAGCCCGGCACCTACGCCGCCGTCCGGCGCCGCTGGGCCCGCGGCGACGTGGTCACGCTGACCTTGCCCATGACGCCCCGCCTGACCCGGCCCGACGAGCGGAACGACAGTGTCCGCGGCTGCGCGGCCATCGAGCGGGGCCCGCTGGTGTATTGCCTCGAGCAGACCGACCAGCCGGACGGTGCTGCCGTGGATGGTGTCCGAATCGAGGAGGGGACGATGTTGTCCAGGAACCAGCCCGGCCTGCTGGGCGGGATCACCACGATCGACGCTCCCGGCCGGGTGGCGGGCCACCCGGTCACCCTGACCGCGGTGCCCTACTTCACCTGGGCCAACCGGGGCGCCGGGGCCATGCGCGTCTGGATCCCGCGGTCATGACCGGGCCAGCCGGGCGCCGAAGAGGGCGCAGAAGCCTCGCGCTGGCGGCCGCGGCCCTGCTGACCGCGCTGGTCACCGCGGCCTGTTCCGGGACCAGCCCGGTCGGCGGCAGCCCGGGCGGCGGCTCCTCGTCGGGCAAGTCGCTGAACGGCAACGCCACCGGGACGGTGACCGTCTGGTACCGGTCCGGCTTCGCCCCGCTGTTCAAGCAGCTGGCCAAGAACTTCAACGCCAGCCACAAGAACCTCAAGGTCAACGTGGTGCCGGTGGCCGACGCCGACTACATCACCAAGCTGGCCACCGCCATCCGGGCCGGCACCGAGCCCGACCTGACCTCGCTGGACGACGTGGACTCGGAGATCTTCATCTCCAAGAACGAATTCCTGAACATCACCAAGGAAGTCAACGCGCTGCCCTACAAGGACAAGCTCAGCCCGGGCGCGCTCAAGCTCGCCACCAGCGGCGGCCAGTACTACGGCGTCCCGGACTTCGCCGACATGTCCGTGCTCTGGTACAACAAGACGCTGTTCAGCCAGGCCGGCCTGAACCCCAGCCAGCCGCCCGCGAACTTCAGCCAGATCCTGTCCGACGCCAAGAAGATCCGGGGCCTGGGCGGCAGCACCTACGGGTTCTCGTTCGCCGGTGACTGCCCGGGCTGCCTCACCTTCACCCTGATGCCGAACGTGTACGCGGGCGGCGATGACGTGCTCAAGGGCCAGCCCGGGCACGAGCAGGCCACGGTGGCCGGCAACCAGTCGCTGCAGGCCACCCTGCAGCTCTACCAGGAGCTGTGGAACAGCAAGCTGGTCCCGGCCAACGACCAGACCCAGAACGGCACCACCTGGGGCAAGGACTTCCAGGCCGGTCACATCGGGATGCTGCCCGGCGGGTACGGCGCGGCCGCGTCCGCCCCCGCGAAGATGCTGTCCCAGTTCGCCATCGCCCCGCTGCCCGGCCCCAACGGCGGCTACAGCACCTACGACGGCGGCGCCAACTTCGGCATCCCGGCCGGAGCCAAGAACCCGGCCGGCGCCTGGGAGTTCGTCAAGTACGCGCTGAGCCTGCCCGCCCAGCAGCTCACCCCGGTCGGCGGGGTCGAGCCGATCCGGTCCGACGCGGTCACCGCCTCGTTCAAGGCCAAGTACCCGATGGTGGCCCAGATCGTCGGCTACCTGCCGCACGGCCAGGCGCCCTACACGGTGGCCCACGATGCGCTGTTCAACCTGGTCAGCCAGCCCTGGCAGGAGATGTTCAACACCGCCGTCTACAACGGCAACGTCGCCAGCGCGCTGAAGCAGGGCCAGTCCGGGTTCACCTCCGTGCTCAACGACCTGCAGAGCTGAGGAGGCCGGAGCACCGTGGCAGCCAAGAACGTCACCAAGCCGGGACGGCTCGGGTTCGCGCTCACCGTGCCGTCCCTGGTCCTGGTGCTGGCCCTGGTCATCCTGCCGCTGATCTACGCGGTATACATCTCGATGACCAACTTCCCGCTGGTCGGCGCCTACCACTTCGTCGGCCTGGCCAACTACACGGCGCTGGCCGGCAACAGCCAGTTCCTGCACGCCATCCTGCTCACGGTCGTCTACACCGCGATCGTGACCGGGCCGATCTTCGTCATCGGTTACGGGCTGGCCATGCTGACCCGGAGCAACCGGCGGGGCTCCACGGTGTTCCGCACCCTGTTCTTCCTGCCCTACATCGTCGGGCTGACCGTGGAGAGCTTCATCTTCTACGTCGAGCTCCAGCCCAACAGCGGCGCGGTCAACTTCGCACTCAAGGAGCTCGGCCTGACCAACGGGGCCACCGCCTGGCTGGTCCACACGATCCCTGGAATGACCGCGATCTGCCTCCTGGTTATCTGGTTCGGCTCCGGCCTGACCATGGTCCTGTTGCTGGGCGGCATGCAGGGCATCCCGCGGGAACTGTACGAGGCGGCCTACATCGACGGCGCGTCCCGCTGGCGGGCCGAGTTGCGGGTCACGCTGCCGCTGCTGCGCCAGTCGATCGCGCTCAGCCTGATCCTGTCGGTGATCGGCTCGTTCCTGGCCTTCAACCAGTTCCAGATCCTGACCCAGGGCGGCCCCGGGACCAGCACCACCCCGATCGTGCTGTGGATCTACCAGGTCGCGTTCGAGCAGGGCCTGATCGGCAAGGCCACCGCGGGCGCCATGCTGCTGGTCGTGGTGGTGGCCATCATCAGCGCCGGCCAGTTCCTGCTGCTCCGGGACCGGGACGCGAGGGCGTCATGACCAACACGCTGGCTCCGGCCTCGGCCCGGGACCGCGGCGCTTCCCGGGCCGGGTCGGGCCGCGGGCCGCGGTCCCGGCCGCCCGGGTCGCGGGAGGGCCGGGGCGGTGGCCGCGGGCTGGCCTACGCCACGGCCGGGATCCTGCTCAGCCTGGTGTTCGTGCTCCCGCTGGCCTGGGCCCTGATCCAGTCGTTCGAGCCGGGCTCCGACATCGCCGCCGTGCCGTCGGCCAAGGACTTCGGCCACCTGACCTTCGCCAACTACGCCGGCCTGTTCGGCCACGGCAACAGCATCGGCCACTACGTGCTGAACAGCTTCGAGGTCGCGCTGGGCACCGCGCTGGTGACCGCGATCGTGGCCCTGCTGGCCGGCTACGGCTTCGGCCGGTTCCGCTTCCGCGGCCAGGGCGTCGTGTTCGGGGTCATCCTGGTCACGCTGATGATCCCGTTCCAGGCCATCCTCACCCCGCTGTTCCTGGAGCTGAACCAGGTCCACCTGACCAACTCCCTGGTCGGGCTGGCGCTGTTCTACGTGACGTTCAACCTGCCGTTCGGCGTGTTCATCATGCGCAACACCTTCCTGCAGATCCCGGCCGAGCTCGAAGACGCCGCCTTTGTGGACGGGGCCGGGCACTGGGTCATGGTGACCCGCGTGCTGCGGCCGCTCGTGCTCCCCGGCGTCGCGACCACCGTGCTGTACGCGTTCCTGTTCTCCTGGACCGAGTTCCTGGGCTCGCTGACCTTCATCACCTCGCAGAAGTCGTTCACGCTCCCGGTGGAGTTGTTCAACCTGGAGGTGGGCACGTACGGGCAGGTCAACCTGGGCTACCTGGTGGCCGGGGCCGTCATCGCGATGATTCCGTGCGTGGTGCTGTACGTGTCGCTGCAGCGGTACTACGTCCAGGGGCTGATGTCGGGGTCGCTCAAGGGCTGATAACTGGTTCGCCGCCTCTGCGGGCGCGTCTCTCAGAATTCGGTGTAGTAGATTTGTAGTCGTGGATACCGGCGCCGACCCGAAGCGAGCGGTCGAGATCGCGCAAGTCGAGTTGGAAGCAACTCGTGATGAGCCGATCCCGAAGGACGCGCGCGGCGAGCGGCGTGGCCGGTCGGTGGTTCAGTCGGTGCGCCTGCCTGCCGAGCAGTTCGCTGAAATCGACCAGCTGGCCTCGGAGGCAGGCGTCCCAGTGGGCGCGCTGATCCGTGGCTGGGTCCTGGCTGGCCTGGCCGCCGAACGTTCCACATCGCTGCGCGACGCTATCGAACACCTCGCCGCCGAGGCCGAGCGGCTGCGCCGTCTTGCCGCCATCAGCGACGTGGCCTGATCTGGGGTCTGCCGCGACCAGCGTGTGGCCGTTACCGTAAGGGCGACGGTGGCGACAGGAGCCGGTATGGGCGTTGAGTTTCCGGAGTCCGCGGACGGTCGGCGGAGCACGTCGGCCCTGGGGCGTTCGGTGGTGGCGGACGCGCTGCGGCCGGTGGACCCGGCCGGGGCGAAGGCGGCCGAGTCGGAGAGCAACTGGCGGCGGGGGTACCTGCGGCACTTCCGGCGGCTGATCGAGGCCGGGCTGCCATCGGCTGACGCGGCGCTGGCGGTGGCGCGAGGTGGGCTGGACTCGCTGCACCAGCGGATGCGGGTCGTCGCGGCTGATGGGGCGGAGTCTGAACTGGCTTCGGTGGTGTCGGCTACGCCCGCCGGGCCGTCCCCGATGACGGTCACCGTGACCGGTGACGGCGAGGCCGAGCGTTCGCTGACCATCCCGTACCGGGGCGAGCGGCTCAGCGGGGATGCGCTGGCCCGTCAGCTGGACGCCTGGATCGCGCGCGGCATCATGGAACCCTCCTGCGCCGAGGCGGTCCGAGCGGTCGCCGCCCATCCGGAGTGGCTGGCCCTGCCCGAACGGACGGTGGTGGTGCTCGGGGCGGGTGCCGAAGTCGGGCCGCTCCCCGTGCTGCTCGGCTGGGGCGCACACGTCGTCGGCGTGGACCTGGCCCTGCCCACGGTCTGGGCGCGGGTCCTGGAGACCGCCCGCCAGGGCGCCGGCACGCTGGAAGTCCCGGTCGCCCGGCCGCCGGGGATCACGGCGTCGCCCACGGAAGTCGGCCTCGATCTCGCCCAGGCGGCGGGCCTCGACCTGGCCGCGGACCTGGCGGGTGTCGCCGACTGGCTGGCTAGGATCGAAGGTCCCTTGGTCCTGGGCAACTACGTCTACGCCGACGGCGCCGCCAACGTCCGGGTGGCCTCGGCGGTCGACGCGCTGACGGTCCGGCTGCTGGCGGCCCGGCCGGATGCCGCCCTGGCCTTCCTGGCTACCCCGACCGACGTGTTCGGGGTGCCGCCCGAGGCGGTGGCCGAGTCCCGCCAACGGTTCGCCGAGCGGTCGCTGGCGGCCAAGCTGGCTCTGGCCGCATCGGGTGGCCGCATGTTCCGGGAGGCCTATACGTCTGGCTCCGGCTCGGGCGAGGGCCCAGGGGTGAACGACAGCATGATCGCCCAGCAGGGCCCCAACTACGTCCTGGCCAAACGTCTCCAACGCTGGCGTGCGACGGTGGCCCGGCATGAGGGCACCACCGTCTCGCTCAATGTGGCCCCACCCACCAAGACCAGGTCGGTCACGAAGAACCGCGCCCTCGCTGCCGCCTACGCCGGCGCCCCGCGTTTCGGGGTTGAAGCCTTCGCCCCCGCCACGACCCGGGTTTTGATGGCGGCCTTGCTGGTCCACGACCTCTGCGGCGGCAGCGGTCCGGCGCGGGCCCACCCCTGGCAGGACGAGGCCCACGCCGCCGCCCCCGGCGGCCTGTGGCGCATCCCCTACGCCCCTCGCACCGCCCTCCCGGTCGCCGCGGTGATCGGATACCCCGCCTCGCGCCGCTCCTGATCTGGGCCCAGTTTCCGAGGGCCGACTCAGCCCCTGAACCATCGCCGCTGCTCAAGCGTGTTTAACAACGGGACCGTGGTCGCGCCACGGGGCCCACCGGCCGACGCCGAGGGTTGCCCGCCAGCGACTCCGGCGTCGGTCGTTCAACCTGGTTCGTGCACCACTTTGATACCATTCTGGTGTGGCTATGACACTACGCTTGCCGTCCGAGATCGAAGCTCAACTCAAACAGGTGGCCGAGACCGAACACCGCAGTGTTCAGCAGACGGTGCTGGTCGCGATCGAGGAATACCTGTCTGCCCGCGAGACAGCTGAGATCCTGGCCGATCCGGCGGCGTTGCGGGCGCTGGCTGAAGCCCGCGAGTCCGAGCAGGCCGGTGACATCACCTATGGCGTTGAGGCGGCTCGGTCGCTGCTCGCCGAACGTAAACGGTGAATCCCGAGCCGTACGAGCTGGGATTGACTCGCCCGGCGCGGCGAGCCATCTCTGATCTGCTGCCCGAAGACGTCGCCACCGCGGCGATTGAGTTCATCACCGGCCCGCTGCTGGCGGCACCGAAGCTAGTGGGTAAACCCTTGCAGGACAAACTGGTCGGGCTGCACAGCGCGCGTCTCGGCACCGAGTGGCGCGTTCTCTACCGGATCGATGACGCCAAGCACGCGGTGATCGTCCATGACGTTCAGCATCGCTCCACCGCCTACCGGCCACGCTAGGTAGGCGGATTCAGCGCAGGTCGGCCAGCAGCAGGTCGACGATGGCTTCCTCGTGTACGGCGACGTTGGCCGCAGCCATGGCCGGGCTCAGCTCCCGGTCCCAGGGAGTGGTTTCCACCCGGCCGGTCAGCGCGAGCCGCCGGTCAGCGCGAAGGTGCTCCACGGCCTCGTCGTAGTCCGCGCGGCCGAACCGCCAAGGCTCGGCGTCCCGCTCGATGATCCGCCTGGCGATGGCGATCCCAGGCCAGTCAAAGTCACCGTGGTACCGCACTGTCGCGCGGCTCAGCAGGAGCATCCCGGCGGCGGCCGGATTGCCAGACGTGCAGGCCAGCGGCCGGTCGACACCGGCCGCGGCCAGCCGCTGCAGCACCTGGGGGTTCTCGCACACGTGGACGACCTCGCCGGGTTGGGTCAGGTCGCTGGCCCGCCGCAGCTCGTGGACGGTGAGGTGAGTGACCAGCCCGAGGTCGGCCCGCTCGCGCATCATGCCCGCCCAGCGGTCTGGCCCGGGCGGACGCAGACCGTAGGTGATGACGGTGCCCGAGATCTCGTCGGTGCTTACGCCGACCAACTGCCATCGCCGCCGGCGTTCGGCGGCAGAGGCGGCCGGGGGAGTGTCGAGAGCGAACGCCAGCGCCCGCAGGATCACGGCGGCGGCCGGGGTGCCATCGTCGAGGCCGTGCGCGTCGCCGGTCACCTCGCTGGCCAGTTCGGCCAGGCCGGTTGGCGGCCGCTCGCTCTTCAGGGTCCTGGCCAGGGTCCTAGTGGCCACGGCCAGCGTCGGCGCGGCGTAGCTCATGGACGGTGAGATGGGTGATCAGGCCGAGGTCGGCTCGTTCGCGCATCATCGCCGCCCAGCGATCGGTGCCGGGTGGCCTCAACCCGAAGGTGATGACCGTGCCGGAGATCTCGTCGGTGCTGACCCCGATCC
>DATDIH010000416.1:0-4767 GCA_036521155.1 Streptosporangiaceae bacterium | reverse complement strand
TAGATGACCTCCTCCAGGAACGCCTGTGCGGCGCCCTGGGCAATGCCGCCGTGCCGCTGCCCCTCGGCCAGCAGCGGGTTGATCACAGTGCCCGCGTCGTCCACGGTGATCACCCGGCGCAGCACCACCTTGCCGGTCTCGGTGTCCACGTCCACCACCGCCACGTGCGTGCCGAAGGGGAACGTCGCGCCCGGGGCGATGAACACGGTGCGGACGACCAGCCGCTCCTCCGCGGCCAGCTTGGCCAGCGGCACCGCGGCGTCCGGGTCGCCGGCCACCTCGAACGCGCTGCGTTCCGGCTCGAAGATCAGGTCAGCGGGGTTGGCCTCGAGCATCGCGGCCGCCCGTTCGCGGGCCACGTCCAGCAGCTCCCGTGACGCCTGCTGCACTGCCACGCCACCCTGCTGCAGGCTGCGGGAACCGCCGGTGCCGCCCCCTTCCGGGATGAGGTCGGTGTCGCCCCACTTCACCGTGATCCTGTCCACCGGGATGCCCAGCTCCTCGCTGGCCAGCATGGCCCACACGGTGGCGTGGCCCTGGCCGTGCGGGGATGTCCCGGTGAGGATCGTCGCGCTGCCGTCGGGGTGTACTTCGACGGTGGCGTTCTCCCGGGGGGCGCCCGACTCCGCTCCCCCGCCGGTGATCTCCACGTAGCTGGCCAGGCCGATGCCGAGCTGAATCACGTCCCCGGCGTCGCGGCGCCGGGCCTGCTCCTCCCGCAGCGAGGCGTAGCCGGCCGCGGCCAGGGCGGCGTCCAGCGCGGTCACATAATCCCCGCTGTCGTAGACGGCCCCGAACGCCGTCCGGTGCGGCTCGGTGAACCTGGGCAGCAGGTTCTTCCGGCGCACCTCGGCAGGGTCCCGGCCGATCTCGGCCGCGAACAGGTCGATGGCCCGCTCCACGGCTGCCGTGGCCTCGGGGCGGCCCGCGCCGCGGTACGCGCCGACCGGCGTGGTGCTGGTCACCACCGAGCGCGCGACCGCCTCGGCCCGGCCGATCGCGTACGGCCCGGGGGCCATCAGGATGGTGAGCGCGGGCAGGAACGCGCCGAACCGGGGGTAGGCCCCGGAGTCCTGCAGGATCTCCAGCCGGTAGGCGGTCACCGTCCCGTCCCGCCCGCCGCCGATGGTGATCGTCTGGAGCTGGGCCCGGCCGTGTGTCATCGCGACCATGTTCTCGGTGCGGGTCTCGGACCAGCGCGCGGGCCGGCCCAGTTGCCGGGCCACCCAGCACACCACGGCGTGCTCCGGGTCCGCGCCGAACTTGGCGCCGAACGCACCGCCCACGTCCGGGGTGATGATCCGCAGGCTGGACGGGTCCAGGGCCAGCATGGCGGCCAGGGCACCCTTGGTGCCCTGGGCGCCCTGGTTCGGGATCCAGGCCGTGAGCCGGCCATCGTCGCCCCAGGCAGCCGCGGCGGCCCGGGTCTCCATGGGGGCGGGTGCCACCCGCTGGTTGACGATGGTCCGGCTGACTACCACCTCGCAGCCGTCGAACAGATCGGGCCGGAGCGCGGCCGCGTCGCCGAACGTGGCGGTCACATTCGTGCCGGCCTCGGGGAAAAGCAGGGCGGGCGGGTCGTCAGCCGCCGCGGTCATGTCCACCACGGCGGGCAGCGGGTCGTAGTCGGCGCTGACCAGCTCCGCGGCGTCCTCTCCCTGGTAGGGATCCTCGGTGACGACGACGGCCACCGGCTCGCCCACGTAGCGCACCACGTCCCGGGCCAGCAGCGGCTGGGCCATCCGCCCGTCGACCAGATCTGGCATGGGCGGCCTGAGCGGCGCCAGGTCAGCCAGGTCGGCGCCGGTGAACACGGCGATCACGCCGGGGGCCTGCAGGGCGGCACTGGTGTCGACGGCAGTGATCCGGGCGTGCGCGATCGGGGACCGGACAAAGAACACGTGACCCGCACCGGCCAGCCGCTCGTCCACCACGTCGTCGGTGTAGACCGCGCCGGTGGTCAGGAAACCGGGATCCTCCGTCCGCACGACCCGGGTACCCAGAATGCTCACACCCGACCAGCTCCCCTCCGGTGCTCCACGTCCACAGCGACGATCGTGCCCGGCCAGGCCGCACCGGTCAAACGGCACTGTTGACTGGCCGCTGCTGACGGCACGCCCTGCCCGGACGGGAAGCCCGCTGCCCACCGCGGGCCTCACCAGCCTGACCCGGCGGGATCTGGACCCGCGCCCGCGCCGGGCGGACACTGCTCCGGGGGGCCAGCTGAGGGCGCGATGCAGCAACGCAGCGCAGGAAGGTGGTACCGCCGTGGTCCGCACGGAATCATTACCGGGTCAGGCGCAGGGTTCTCCCCCGCGGGTATCGGGCGGGCTGCCCGTGCTGGGTCACATCGCGGAGTTCATGCGGGTGCCCCTGGACGTCATCGAGCGTGGCTACTCCGAGCACGGGCCGGTGTTCACCTTCAGCCTGGCCGGGCGGCAGGTCGTCACGATGCTGGGCCCCGAGTATCACCGCTTCTTCTTCGCGGAGACCGACGGGCCCTTGTCGATCCGGAAGGCGTACCCGTATTTCGTCCGCATGTTTGACCAGGAGTTCTACTTCTTCGGCGGCCCGGACGAGTACCAGCGGCAGCGGGCGCTGGTCCTGCCCCGCTTCCAGGGCCGGCAGCTCGACAGCTATGTGGAGGTGATGGCGGCCGAGACACGGCAGCTGATGGACCGCCTCGGCGACAGCGGCGAGTTCGACCTGGTCCAGGAGCTCGGCCCGCTGGTCATGCACATCGCCGCGCGCGCGTTCCTGGGCCCGGACATCAGCGAGCGGATCACCGGGTTCTTCGCCGAGTTCCGCCGCTTCTCAGCCGGCATGGACCCGGTGCTCCCCGGCTGGCTGCCGCTGCCGCACCTGCTGCGCAGCAAGCGGTCCCGCGACCGCCTGCGCATCCGGCTGCAGAAGCTCATCGACGAGCGCCGCCGCGAGCCCGCCGACCCGCCGGATTTCCTGCAGACCATCTGCGACGCCAGCTACGCCGACGGCGCGCCGGTACCCGACCTGGTGCGTATCAACCTGATCCTGATGATCATCTGGGCCGGGCACGAGACGACCACCGGGCACGTGAGCTGGGCCCTGATCGACCTGCTGCGTCATCCCGGGGAACTGGACCGGGTCCGCGCGGAGCAGCAGGAGGTCCTCGGGGGTGCCCCGCCCGGGAGCATCAGGGACATTAATGAGCTGCGTCTCCTGGACCGGGCCGTGCACGAAACCGAGCGCCTGCACCCGGTCGCGTTCGTCCTGGCCCGGACCGCCGAGGAGTCCTTCGAGGTGGACGGGTACCGGGTCAGCGAGGGATCGATGATCCTGCTGTCCCCCGCCGTCGCGCACCGGCTGCCCGGGCGTTACCCCGAACCGGACCAGTACCGCCCGGACCGTTTCCTGGAGGATCCGCGGGGCATCCGCGACCTCATCGGCTTCGGCGGCGGGGTCCACCGCTGCCTCGGCGTGCATTTCGCCTACCTGGAGATGAAGGTCATCGTCACGCTGCTGCTCCAGCGCTACCGGCTCGAGCTGATCGATCCGGACCCGCAACCCATCCCGGGCCAGAAAACCAAATGGCCGCAGAGCCCGTGCCGGGTGCGCTATCAGGCGCTGCCCCCGGCCGCGGGCTCCCCTGATTCAGGGGCCCCGGCAGGGCGGCGCCCATAGCCGGGCAGCACGACACCGCCGCCGAATCGGCGGCGGGCAGGCTCAGCGGCCGGCGTCCCGGGCCGCCTGCTCGAGCCGGTTCCGGTACGCCTCCCACCAGGACCCGTCGCCGGGCGTCATGTTGTCGTTCCCCGGCTGGCGCCCTACTGACCCGTCGATCAGTTCCCGCACGATGTCGGCATGCCCGGCGTGCCGGTGGGTCTCGGCGGTCACGTGGGCCATGATCCGGTGCAGCGTCACCTCGCTCCGGTCCGCCGGCCACCAGGGCACGTGACCGGTGGCCTCGAGCGGCAGCATGCCGATCGTGGTGTCCGCGTGCAGCCACGCCCGGTGGTACAGGGCGACGATCTGGCCACGCGGCTCCGCGGCGGTCGCCCACATGTCGTCGCTCAGTTCCGCGTCCTGCGCCAGCCAGGGCATGGGCTCGCCCGACGGCCGCCCGAAGGTCTCGCCGAAATACCCGAGCTCGACGGTGGCCAGGTGCTTGACCAGCCCCAGGAGGTTGGTGCCGGTCGGGGTGAGCGGGCGCCGCACGTCATATTCGGACAGCCCCTCGAGCTTCCACAGCGCCGCCTCGCGGCCGGCCTGCAGGTAACCGAGGAGGTCTCCTTTGGGGTCCGGTCCGGTCATGCTGGCAGTCTGTCATCCGGCCCGGCCGGCCTGTGCCGGGCGGTTCCCGGGTCCTCAGCCGCTACCAGGGCCGGCCGGGACGCTCCCGGAGCAGGTCGATGACGAGGTACCCGGCTTGCGGCGAGCCCAGCCCGGTGGCCATGTCGTAGCCCCGCGTGGCCGGGTAGCAGGCCAGCCGGCGCCGGCGGCCGGACCGGCACGTGTGATGGGAGTGACGGCCGTAGCTGGCGAGGTAGTCGTTGGTGCCCGCCACGACATCGGTGAAGGCCCCCGGGTCCTGCCGGGCGATGCGGTACAGGCTCGGGGACAGCAGGCCGAGGCGGTGCCGGGCCGCCCGCTGGTCGGCCAGGGCGGTCAGCGCGGCCCACAGCGGGGTGGCCAGGCTGGTGCCCCCGACGCTCTGCCAGCCCTGGCCCTTGAACGCCCCGGCGGTGCCGTAGATGACGTACCCGCGGGTGCCGCGGGTGCCGATCGCGG
>DATDIH010000415.1:0-7204 GCA_036521155.1 Streptosporangiaceae bacterium | reverse complement strand
TACATGCGGTTGACCCGCACCACGTTCACTTCGACGCTGAGCAGCAGGGTCACGGCGGTGAGGAACAGATAGGCCAGCAGCCCGAGCACGAACGCGAATATCTTGTTGGACTCGCTGGCGTGCGCGATCACGTGCCGGACGTAGATGACCCCGAACGTCTGCAGCAGCTGCCAGAACACCGCGGCGCTGATCGCCCCCGGCAGCACCTGGCGGATCGCCAGCCGCCGGGCCGGCGCCCACCGGAACGCGAAGATGGCCACGGCCGCGTTGATCAGCACCGACGCCGCGATGGCCAGGTACTTCTCGGTCGTGCCCAGTGCTCCGACGCCGCCCTCGCTCAGGATCGACAGCGAGGTCGTGGCCAGGATGCCCAGCCCCATCACGGCCAGCAGGACCAGGCTCCGGCCGCGGGCCCGGAGCGGGTTCGGGCGGCTGTCGCGAGGGACGACCCACATGGTGTTGCTGGCGTACTGGAAGGCCTGGGCCACCCCGAGCGCGCCGTACACCGAGCCGATGATGCCGATGATCAGGCCGGCCGGGCCGCCGCTGAGGTGCTTCGGCTGGCCCAGCTCCTGGTTGATCACCGGGAACGACTTCAGTGCCGAGGTCAGCAGCTCGTGCTGCAGGTGCTGGTCTCCCCGCAGCACCACGCTCAGCACGGTCGTGGCGATCAGCAGCAGTGGGAACAGCGACACGAACGCGTAGTAGGTGAGGATCGCGGACAGGTAGGTGCCGAAATCGTCGAAGAACTTGTACACCACGGCCACCGGGAAGCCGAGCCAGGCGTGCCTGCGCTGGAACCGGTCCGCGCCGTCCACGATCGCCACGCCCCTCTCCTACCCTGCGCATACCTGGTCATACAGCGAGTCGTCAAGCAGTGTCACGGCCACCGGCCGCCGGTGAAACACTGGAAAGCATGGGTGAGCGCGTGATCGCCGTGGTCGGCCCGACCGCGGCCGGGAAGTCGGGCCTGGCCGTCGAGCTGGCCCTGGCTCTCGGCGGCGAGGTGATCAACGCCGACTCCATGCAGGTGTACCGGGGCATGGACATCGGCACGGCCAAGCTGACCCCGGCCGAGCGCCGCGGCGTGCCCCACCACCTGCTGGACGTCTGGGACATCCGCCAGCCCGCCAACGTGGCCGACTACCAGCGGCTGGCCCGGCGGGCCATCGCCGACGTCACCGCCCGCGGCCAGGTTCCGATCCTGGCCGGCGGCTCCGGCCTGTACGTGCGGGGCGCCCTGGAGGACCTGACCTTCCCCGGCACCGACCCGGCGGTGCGGGCCCGGCTGGAGTCCGAGCTGGCCCGGGACGGGGCGGCCGCCCTGCACACCCGGCTGGCCGGGCTGGATCCGGCCGCGGCCAAGGCCATCCTGCCCAGCAACGGCCGCCGCATCGTCCGGGCCCTGGAGGTCATCGAGCTCACCGGCCGCCCGTTCACCGCCACGCTCCCCAGCTATACGGCGGACTACGCGGCCAGCCACCCGGCCGTGCAGCTGGGGCTCCGGCCCGCCCGCGACGAGCTGGACCGCCGGATCGATACCCGGGTCGACCAGATGTGGGCGGCCGGCTTCGAGGACGAAGTCCGCCGCCTGGAGCAGGCGGGCCTGCGCGAGGGCCGCACGGCCAGCCGCGCCCTCGGCTACCAGCAGATGCTCCGGTACCTGGCCGGGGACTGGACCTCCGATCAGGCCCGGCAGGAGACCGCCCGCGGCACCCGCCGGTTCGCCCGCCGCCAGGAGTCCTGGTTCCGCCGCGACCCCCGCATCACCTGGCTGGACGTCCCCGGCCCGGACCTGACCGAACGTGCGCTCGAGGTCGTCGGCGCGCTCGCCCACTCCCCGCCAGCCGGCCGATAGCATCAAAGGCATGCGGTTCGCGAAGGGGCACGGCACGGAGAACGACTTTGTCATCCTGCCCGACCCGGACGGTGAACTGGACCTGACCCCGGAGTTCGTGCGGCGGCTGTGCGACCGGCGGGCCGGAATCGGCGGCGACGGCGTGCTCCGTGTGGTCGAGGTCGAGGTGCTGGCCGCCGAGCTGATCGAGGGCGGCCCGGGCGCGTTCCGTATCGAGCCCGGCGACGAACTGGCCTCCGCGGCCGCCACCGCGCTGGCCACCCCGGCCGCCATCGCCGAGGCCGGGGGACCGGTGGGCGAGGGTACCGAGGCCGCACAGTGGTTCATGGACTACTGGAACGCCGACGGCAGCATCGCCGAGATGTGCGGCAACGGCATCCGGGTCTTCGCCCGCTACCTGCTCGACCACGGCCTGGCCAAGGGGCCGGACCTCGCCATCGAGACCCGGGCCGGGACCCGCCAGGTCCGGGTCGAGCCCAGCGGTGAGATCACCGTGGACATGGGCGCCCCGGCCGTGCTCGGCGCGGGCTGGACCTCGGTCGGCGACATGACCTGCGAGGGCCTGCGCATCTCGGTCGGCAACCCGCACCTGGCCTGCGTGGTCGAGTCCCCGCTGGAGGACTTCGACCTGTCCGCGCCGCCGTCGCTGGACACCGAGCTGTTCCCGGACGGCGCCAACGTGGAGCTGGTCCGGCTGACCGGCCAGCGCAGCGCGCAGATGCGGGTCTACGAGCGCGGGTCCGGCCCCACCCGGTCCTGCGGCACTGGCGCGGTGGCCACTGCTGTCGCCGCCGCCGAGGCCACCGGGGACCAGCAGGGCCGGTGGCACGTCCAGGTGCCGGGCGGCGACCTGACCGTCACCCTGACCCCGGACACCAGCTACCTGACCGGCCCGGCCGTGATCGTGGCCGAAGGCGAGCTTTCCCCGGATTGGCTGGCGGCCTAACGGCGCGTAGGCCCCGGGGGGTCTGGGGGGCTTACGCCCCCGAGGCAACACCGCCTAACCTGCGAAGCAGGAGGCCCTTATGGATTACGAGCACATCCTGGTCGAGCGGTCGGGCGACTTCGCCACCGTGACCATGAACCGGCCCCGGCGCCGCAACGCCCTGTCCCTGGCCCACATGAACGAGCTGCTGGCCGCGTTCACCGAGGTCGGCGGCTCCGACGCCCTGGGTGTGGTGCTGGCCGGGAACGGCCCGGTGTTCTGCGCCGGCCACGACTTCGCCGACGTGGCCCAGGCCGACCTGGGCCAGGTGCGCGCGCTGCTGCAGACCTGCACCGAGCTGATGACGCTCATGCAGCAGATCCCGCAGCCGGTGGTGGCCCGGGTGCACGGGCTGGCCACCGCCGCGGGCTGCCAGCTGGTGGCCAGCGCCGACCTGGCCGTGGCCAGCGAGGAGGCCGGCTTCGCCGCGCCCGGCGGCAAGGGCGGCTGGTTCTGCCACACCCCGATGGTGGCGGTGGCCCGCAACGTCGGCCGCAAGCGCGCCGCCGAGCTGGCCCTGTCCGGTGACACCATCGACGCCGCCACCGCGCTGGACTGGGGCCTGCTCAACCGGGTGGTGCCCGCGGCCCAGCTGGACTCGGCGGTGTTCGATCTGCTGGACCGGGTGACCCGCGGCTCGGCCGCGAGCAAGGGCATCGGCAAGCAGGCCCTCTACGCCCAGATCGACCTCGACCAGCCCAAGGCCTACGCCTACGCGGTCGAGGTCATGGCCGCCACCAGCCAGACCCCCGACGCCCGTGAGGGCATGCGGGCCTTCCTGGACAAGCGCAAGCCCCGCTGGCGCCGCGGCCGCTAGCCCTCAGACCCGCCCTGGTCGTGCAGCACGGGGGCGTAGGAGATGCCGACGATCAGGCCCTCGCTGGTGAGGAGCCTGGCCACCGTCTGCCCCCACGGCTCGGTCCGGGCCGGGTGCAGGAGCTCGTAGCCGGCCTGCTGCAGTTCCTCCCCGGCGGCCACGACCGCGTCCGCGTCCGCCACCTCGAACTCGATCGACGCCTGGGGGATCGCCCGCCCGGCCGGCCAGTCCGGCGTGCCGAAGCACGCCTGGGCCGCCTCGGTCAGCGGCCACACGCCGAAGTGCTTGCTGCCTCCGATGTTGCCGCTGGAGTAGTAGCCGTTGCCCTCGCCCTCCAGCGGCAGGCCGAGCGCGCCCATGAACAGCTGGCGGCTCTGGGCCGGGTCGGCCGCGACCACGGCCACGCTGGTGATGAACTGCACGTCCACGTCCGGTTACCTCGCTTCCGCGGTGCCGCCCTTGGGCAGGCGGGCCAGGAACTTTTCCCGGTCGACCACGACCCGCTCGACCGTACCCAGCCCGACCACGGTCCCACCCGCATCGGTCGCCTCGATCGCGAACGTCACCCGCCGCCCGTCCACCCCGGTCAGCTCCGCGGTGACGGTGACCCGCATCCCGACCGGGCTGGCGGCGGTGTGCTCCAGCCGCACGCTGGTCCCCACCGAGGTCTGCCCGGGCGCCAGCGCCCCATCGAGCGCCCGCACCGTCGCCGCCTCGGCCAGCGCCAGCAGCCGCGGCGTGCCCAGCACCGGCACGTCCCCGCTGCCCAGCGCCGCCGCCGTGTCCTCCGGCCCGGTCGCGATCGTGACCTCGGCCCGCCGCCCGGCCGTCAGCTCCATGCCCCGACGCTACCGTCCGCCCCGGCGCTGCGGCGCCCGCCCTGGCGCTACGCCGGCCCGCCCCGGCGCTGCGGCGCCCGCCCCGCGGCCTTTTTCCAGGTTTCCGGAATCCCTTGTGAGCAGGGCTTTTACGGTCCTGAAGGCCGCCGGCGGCGGGTACCGTTCAGGCAGATTCCCCCGACGTGGCGGAGGCCAGCATGCATCTCGGATCAGCGCTTCTCGTCCTGTGGCTCATCCTCGGCGCGGTGGCGGCCGGCCAGCGCGGCTACTTCGACGGCGCCGTCGGCAACTGCACCAAGGCCGGCACGATCGCCGTCACCGTGGCGGCCGGGCCGCTGAACTACGCCGGCGTCAACCCCAAGGTCGACTGCACGGTGAACATGACCGGGGCCAGCCACTGACCGGCGGGCCTACTGGCCCAGCGCGGGCAGCGCGCCGGGCACCCGCAGGCCGGTCGGCAAGCCGTCGATGCTCGCCAGGTTCTTGTCCTGGTGGTAGGTCTCGATCCCGTCCGGCCCCTTCTTCTCGGCCCACTGCGCCATCAGCGGCCGGTCCTCGGCGTACTCCATGAACGGCACGCCGTAGCCGCACGAGGTCTGGACCAGGTCGACGCTCAGGTCGAAGATCTGCCGGGCGCCGAGCATCGGCGGGAAGAGCCCGATGAGCTCATCCCACTCCGGCTGGTCGGGCTGGATCTCGGCCGCGGTGCCGTACAGCCTCAAGATCAGCGGCTGACGTTCGAACGAGCAGAACATCAGCGTCATCCGGTTGACGTCCAGCAGATGCGCGGCGGTCTCGTTGCCGCTGCCGGTGCCGTTCAGCCACAGCACCCGATTGGGCCCGAGGACCCGCAGGGCGTCCAGGCCCTTCGGGGAGACGTTGACCCGGCCGTCGCGCGCCGCGGTCGCCACGAAGAACAGGTGCTGGGCCGCGATGAACTTCGCCAGCCGGTCACTGATCTCACCGTATTGCTGCGCCATGAGGCCAACGTAGCCGAGCCTTCACTGGACCCGGTACAGCTCCTCGTCCACGGTGGCCAGCCGGGACGGGACCAGCCGGCCGTCGGCCAGGCCGTAGAAGTGCTGGAAGCTCATGATCAGCGGCCGCCAGCGGTCCGGGTCGATCCGGTTGGGGCGGTCCGCCATCACGATGTCCGGCGACGCGTGCACCCGTCGCACCGTGACCTCGACGGCGGGGATCCGGCTGTGGTCCGGGTCCATGTGGTCGACCGTGCACTCCATGACCACCGGGCAGTCGGCCACCAGCGGCGGCGCGATCAGGTCGGCGGGCACCGGGGTCAGGCCGCTGACCCCGAACTTGTCGGCCACGTGCCGGTAGCCCCGGCGCTGCTGCCGTTCGGAGAGCGTGTCGCGGCCGGTGGTCAGGGCCAGCCGGTTGACCGCGTCCACCTGGCCGGCCGACGGCAGCGCCACCGCGACCTCCCGGGTCCGGTCCAGGTTGGCCCAGCTTTGCGAGTTACGGTTGATCCCGAGCATGGCCTGGCGCCCGAGCCAGTACACCGACGAGATCGGGGCCAGGTTCGGGCTCCCGTCCGGGTTGATCGTGCTCAGCAGCACCACCGGGGTGCCGAAGTACAAGATGGCCGGGTCGGTCACGACATGGGTCCGCGTCAGGGTGTCCATACCTGGCAGACGCCCGGCCGGGCCGCACCGTGAGGTCCTATCCCGCCCTTTTCCCGTAGACCCGGCGGGCGTTCTCCTGCCCGGCCTGGCGGGCGATCTGCTCGGCGTCGGCCCGGGTCCAGCTGCCGTCCTCCAGCCCGGCCCGCAGGAACTCCGACAGCCCCCGGCGGAACAGCACCGCCCCCAGGTAGTGCAGTTCCGGCAGGCCGAAGCCGTCCGAGGAGTACAGGAACTTCCCGAACGGGGTCAGCTCCAGCGTCTCGGCGATCAGGCGGGCCGAGCCGCGGCCCAGGTTGTGCGTGGCCAGCCCGGCGTCCACGTAGACGTGCGGGAACACCTGGGCCAGGTACCCGGCCTCGCGGTGGAACGGGTAGTTGTGCAGCAGCATGACCGGCACCCCGGCCGGCTCGATGGCGCGCAGCAGCCCGGTCAGCAGCAGCGGGTTGCACCGGTGCAGGTCGACGTCGCGGTCGCCGTAGCCGACGTGGAACTGGATGGGCAGCCCCAGGTCGGTCCCGGACCAGATGAGGAACCGGTGCAGCACCGGGTCGGCCAGCCGCCCGGGCACCCCGCCGGGGGTGTCCAGCCAGTGCGCGGCCGCCACCGCGACCTCGGTCTCGGTCGGCCGGGCGGGCGCCAGGTCCAGGCCGACCCGGTAGGCCGCGACCGACTTGAACGCGGCCGCCTGCTCCGCCCGGGCGGCCAGCTCGGCCTGGAACGCCGGGGCGAACCCGGCCGCCGCGCCGGGGTCACCGGCCAGCCGGTGACCCACCGCCTCGGCCACCTGTTCCAGCCGGACCACTTCCCGGGCCTCAGCGCCCGCCAGCGTGGCCAGCTCGGCCGGCGAGGTCAGCGGCTCCGGCTCGAAGCCGGTGTCGACGCAGAGCACGTCCAGCCCGGCCGCGCGCAGGAACCGCCGACTGACCTCCTCGTGCCCCAGGCCGGCCCGGGCGGCCAGGTATTCGTCCGGGCCGGCGTGCGCGTCCAGGCCGAGCACCGGCGGGCACCAGCGCCGCAGGGCCAGGCCGAGCTGGGTGCCGAACATCGTCACCCCGGGCACGC
>DATDIH010000414.1:0-12047 GCA_036521155.1 Streptosporangiaceae bacterium | reverse complement strand
TCGCGATGAACTCGACGCCCTTGAGCCCCTCTTCGATCATTCGATTAACGGCATTAACGCCACCGCCGCCGATTCCGACGACCTTGATGACCGCCAGGTAGTTCTGCGGTGCTGCCACGAGGAGGGTACCTTTCCGCTCGTCAATAACTCATCGTCGGACGCTAATTCCGGCCGATCAACCTTGAGTTTCACCTTCAGGTTGAGATTTAGAGTTTTGTCCGCCCGGCAATTGCTAGGGACAGTAGGGTTGCAGGTCACCAGGGTCAACTAACCACGCGGGAGCATCGGCGGCGTGTCCTGCGCGGATGCCTTAAGCCTGGCCTGGGCGGTCCCGATCGGCTGACCCGCACCGGATATCACCTTGTCACCGCGGTTCCGGGCGCACTTACGTCGTAATAGCGCGCGTGGGTGCGCATCAGAATAGCGAGCTCGGCTGTTTTCTGCTTGGCCTCGCCGGTACCGCCCCACTCGATGGTGATCCCGTTCGACAGCCCCAGCTTGACGCTCCGGGCGCCCGGGGCGGCCACCGCCGCGACCGACTTGGCCAGCGACGCGGGCAGCTCGTGCAGCACGGCGACCGCGGCCGCCACCCCCGGGTTCCCGCGCAGCGAGTCCGGGGCCACCGTGGCCTGGAACACCGGCATACCTGCGGGCTGGGTGCTGACCGACCGGACCACCACCCCAGCCTGGTCGATCAGGTCGAACTTCGAGGTTCCCTGCACCCGCACGGCCAGGGCCGGGGTGCGTTCCTTCACCGTGATGACGATGCGGTCCGGCCAGGACTTGGTCACGGTAGCCGACTTGACCTGCGTGATGCCCTCCACCCTGTGGGCCACGGCCTGGGTGTCGACCCGGATCATCGGCAGCTTGGGCGAGATGCCCGCCGCCGTCCGGACCTGGCTGGCGGGCACCAGGTGGTTGCCGTTGACCACAATCGAGCGCACCACCAGCAGCTTGGAGCCGAGCAGGGCCCAGCCGATGCCGACGACCAGGCCAACCACGGCCACCGCGATGAACGCGGTGCGCCACGGGCTGTGCGCCCGGGCCAGCGACTCCTGCGGCGGCCGTCCCCCTTCGGGGTGTCCCCCCTCGGCCTGGTCCGGGCCGGACGGGCCGGTCTCCGCCACCGACACCGGGGCCCGGCCGTCCCCCGGCCGGGGTGGCCGGCTGGCCGGCGGGGCGCCGTGATCGCCTGGTCCGGAGCCGGTCATGCGTCCGGGCCGCCCCGGGCGCGCAACGCCGCGACGATGGCCGGGCCGAGCGTGGTCACGTCCCCGGCGCCCATGGTCAGCACCAGGTCACCCGGCTTGGCCAGGTCGGCGATGACCGCCGGGACCGCGTCCAGCGGCCCGGGCTGGAAGCGGGCCCGGCTGTCCGGGACGGCCGCCGTCACCAGCTGGCCGGTCACCCCGGGCTCGGGGTCCTCCCGGGCCGCGTAGATGTCCAGCACCACCACTTCGTCGGCCCGGCCCAGGGCGGCACCCAGCTCGGTGGCGAAGATCCGGGTCCGGCTGAACAGGTGCGGCTGGAACACCGCGATCACCCGGCCCCCGTCGGCCAGGTCCCGGGCGGCGGCCAGGTCGGCCGCGACCTCGGTCGGATGGTGCGCGTAGCTGTCCAGCACTCGCACGCCGTCCCCCTCGCCCTTGGGCTCCATCCGGCGCTGCGCCCCGCGGTAGGCGGCCAGGGCCGCCGCGGCCCGCGGGCCCTCGATACCCAGTTCAGCGGCGGCCGCGATGGCCGCGGCCGCGTTGAGCACGTTGTGCCGGCCGGGGACCGCGATCGTGACCGGGCTGCTCCAGGACCCCGACGGCCCGCTCGCCGCGGTCAGCACGAACGTGGCGCCCATGCCGCGCGGGGTGATCTCGGTGACCCGGTAGTCGGCGCCGGCCGCCTCCCCGTAGCTGCGGACCCGCAGGTCCCGGTCCCGCGAGCTGGCACTGGCGCTGTCGGCCACGGCCCGCGCTCCGGCGTCGTCGGCGCAGGTGACCAGGGCGCCGCCGGGAGTGATGCGGCGCGTGAATGCCTCGAAGGCGGCCCGGATCTCGTCCAGCCCGGAGTAGTTGTCCAGGTGGTCGGCCTCAACGTTGGTGACCACGGCCACCTGCGGCGACAGCATCAGGAACGATCCGTCGCTCTCATCGGCCTCGACCACCAGGTCCGGCCCGGCCCCGTCATCGGCGCCCCGGCCGGTCTCGGCCAGCACGCCGCCGATCACGTACCCCGGCCCGGCCCCGCACTCGCGCAGGATCGTGGTCAGCATCGAGGTGGTGGTGGTCTTGCCGTGGGTGCCGGCGATCGCGGTAGCCCGGCGGCCCATCATGATCGAGGCCAGCGCGGCCGCCCGGGGCAGCACGCGCAGGTTCCGGTCCCGGGCCGCGGCCAGCTCAGGATTGCTGGGGCGGATCGCGCTGGACACCACCACGGTGTCCGCCCGGCCCAGGTGGGACGGGTCGTGGCCGGTGTGCACGTCCGCGCCGAGCGCGGCCAGTTCGGCCAGCACGTGGGCCGAGCCGGCGTCGCTGCCGGACACCGGAACGCCGCGGGCCAGCATGACCCGCGCGATCCCGGACATGCCCGCGCCGCCAATGCCGATGAAGTGGACGCGGCCGAGCTGGTCTACCGGCACGGTGTCAACCGGGGTCACCAGGGCCATGGGACATCCTCCTGTGCTTCATTGTGCCGGGTGACGCGGAACAGGCCAGCCGCCACGCCGAGGCAGCCCCGATCGAGCCGGGCCGCACCCGCGCGGCGGACTGGCCGGATACTAAGAGCAGGTCAGCGGTGCCGGCCGTGCCGAGGCTGACCCCGGCGGGGCCCACCCCGGCGCGGCTCAGACTGCGGTTGCGGCTCGGCCTCGGGCCAGGGCGGCCCGGCATTCTGGGGCGCCTCGTAGGCCTCCGGGGCCGGGGGGCGCACCGGGCCGGCGCTGCGCGGCGGGCCGGCTTGCTCGGGTGCGGCCGGGGCGGTACTGCCGAAGGCTTCCGCCTGGCGTCGCGAGCGGGGCTCGAACCACTGCTCCCCGTTGGCCGCGGCGGCCGCCTGACCGCCCATGGCGGGCGGCCCGCCCGCGGCCCGGGGCTGACCGCCCGGGGCCGGCGGCGGCCCACCCGGATGCGGCTGACCGCCTGAGTCCGGCCGGGCGGCCGGATGAGGCTGCCCGGCAGAGTTCGGCCGGCCACCCGGAGGAGGCTGGCGGTCCGGGGGAGGCTGGCGGTCCGGGGGAGGCTGGCGGTCCGGGCGCGGGCGGCCAAGCAGCGGCTGCCCTTCCGGCGTGGGCTCAAAGCGCGGGGTGCCCTGCGCGCCGGGCGTGACGCGAACTCCCGGGGCGGGCTGCTCGGGGGTGGGCTGGAATTCCCGGGCCGGGCCGCGCGGGCCGTCGCCCCCTGGCACCGCGGCGGCTTCGTTGGCCGCGCGGACCACGTTGATGACCGCGGCGGCCAGCGCCCGGTCGGCGTCCTTGCGGCCGAGCGCGGCCGCGGCCTCGGACATGTTGGCCACCCGGTCGATGTCCAGCAGCACCGGCAGCAGCACGGTCCGGATCCAGTCCGGGGTCAGGTCCGCGTCGTCGACCATCAGGCCACCGCCGCCGGCCACGATCGGCTCGGCGTTCAGCCGCTGCTCGCCGTTGCCGTGCGGCAGCGGCACGTACGCGCCGGGCAGGCCCACCGCGGTCAGCTCGGCGCAGGTCATGGCCCCGGCCCGGCACAGCGCGAAGTCGGCCGCGGCGTAGGCCAGGTCCATCCGGTCCACGTAGGGCACGGCCACGTACGGGGCCCCGGGCGTGCCGGGCCCGGGGGGCGGCGCCTCGGCCTCGTTGCGCGGGCCGGTCACGTGCAGCACCTGCACGCCCGAGGACCGCAGCAGGTCCAGGGCGCCGTAGAGCGCGTTGTTCAGCGACCGGGCCCCCTGCGAACCGCCGGTGACCAGCAGCACCGGCAGGTCGGGACGGAGCCCGAAGTGGGCCCGGGCCTTGTCGCCGAGGCCGAGCCGGTCCAGCTCGGCGATCTCGCGCCGGATCGGGATGCCGAGGTAGGTGGCGTGCTGTAGCTGGGTGGCCGGGTTCCCGGTGTACACGTGCTCGGTCAGCCGGGCGCCCAGCTTGTTGGCCAGCCCGGGCCGCGGGTTGGCCTCGTGCACCACGATCGGCACGTGCCGTCGCCGGGCGGCCAGGTATCCGGGGGTGGCCACGTACCCGCCGAAGCCCACCAGCACGTCGGCCTTCATGCGGTCCAGCACCCCGGCCGCGGCGTTGACCGCGCCGGCCATCTTGCCCGGTACGGCCAGCAGGCGGGGGGTGACCGACCGGGGTAGCGGCACGGCCGGGATCAGCGCGAGCTCGTAGCCACGCATCGGGACCAGGCGGGTTTCCAGTCCTCGTTCGGTGCCCAGGCAGATGATCATCGCACGCGGGTCCGCCTGCCGCAGTGCGTCGGCGAGCGCGAGCGCAGGTTCAATATGTCCGGCAGTTCCGCCGCCGGCGAGCACAACCCTCATCGCTGGGCCTTCCGTTCATTCAGATCGCTGCGTCAGGCCAAGCCAGCTTAGAAGACGCAGTGGCAACGCTGGACCGCGCGCCGCCAGAGCCTCTCTGGCCCCGGGCTCACGCCGGGCGAACGACATCAGCATGCCGAGGGCGATCATCGTCACCAGTAGCGAGGATAGGCCGGCCGAGACCAGCGGGAGGGGCACACCGGTAATTGGCAGCACTCCGATCACCGCGCCGATGTTGACGACGGCCTGCATGACGATCCAGGCCGTGATGGCCGCGGCGGCCAGCCGGGAGAACGTGTCCTGCACCCGCCGCGCCACTCGCAGCCCGGCGAAAGCCATCCCGCCGTACAGCAGGCACACGCACAGCGTGCCGACCAGGCCGAGCTCCTCGCCGATGATGGCGAAGATGAAGTCGGAGGTGGACTCGGGTACGTAGCCCCACTTTTCGCCGCTGGCCCCCAGGCCGACCCCGAAAAGGCCGCCCGAGCCGACCGCGTATTTGCCCTGGATGCCCTGCATGTTCGGGCCGAACGCGCCGCCCTGCGGGTTGACGAACCCGGTCAGCCGCTTCAGCCGGTACGCCGACGTCACCGCCAGCAGCAGCATGACGATGCCCATCAGCGCGAGCATGCCGCCGAAGATGCGGCCGGGAGTGCCGATCACCCACAGCAGCGTGATGAAGATGACCAGCAGCACGAACGTGGTGCCCAGGTCGTCACCCACCATGACCAGCATGGCCAGCAGGCCGGCCCCGGGCAGGAGCGGGATCAGCAGGTGCCGCCAGTCCTCCAGCTGCCGCAGCCGTTCCTTGCGGGCCAGCAGGTCGGCGCCCCACAGCACCAGGGCCAGCTTGGCGAACTCGGACGGCTGAATCTGCAGCGGGCCGATGGCGATCCACCGGGACGCGCCATAAGCCGACCGGGCCACCCCGGGAATCAGGGTCAGGCTCAGGCCGAGCAGGGACACGCCGAGCAGCGGGTAGGCCACGGCGCGGAACAGCCGGGCCGGCGACCGGGCCGCGAAGTACATGATCGGCAGCCCGAACGCCGCGCCCAGCAGTTGCTTCTTGAAGTCGGAGTAGGGCGGCAGACCCTCGGCCAGGTCCTGCACCGACGAGGTGGACAGCACCATGACCAGGCCGAGCCCGAGCAGCAGGGCGGTGATCCCGATGATCAGGTAGTACGAGGTCAGCGGCCGGTCCAGCAGCGCCATCCAGGTGGCGAACCGGTCCCGGGCCACGACCGCGGCGGCCGGCCCGGGTCTGGTCAGCCCCTGGTCGTCACTCATGTCGTCCGCAGAGCCACCCACCACGCGCTGCACCATGGTCCCAGTTTCGGTGGGCCGGCCGCCGATACCGGGGAGATCCAGCGCGTGTCGCGCAATCCGGTCCTACTTTGGCCGATCCTGCTCTGACCGGGTGCTGGGCCGGGTCCTACTTGGGGAACCAGCCCACGTAGAACACGCCCAGGCCGAGCGCGATGAACATGCCGGCGATGACCCAGAATCTGATCACGATCGTGGTCTCGGCCCAGCCCAGCAGCTCGAAGTGGTGCTGCAGCGGGGCCATCCGGAACACCCGTTTACCGGTCAGCTTGAACGATCCGACCTGGATGATCACCGACAGCGTGATGACGACGAACAGGCCGCCCAGCAGGAGCAGCAACAGCTCGGTGCGGGTGGTGACGGCCAGGCCGGCCAGCGCGCCGCCGAGCGCCAGCGAGCCGGTGTCGCCCATGAAGATCCGGGCCGGCGGCGCGTTCCACCACAGGAAGCCGACGCAGGCCGCCATCAGCGCGGCCGCGACCACGGCCAGGTCCAGGGGGTCACGTACGTCGTAGCAGTTCGGGGCGAGCGACAGCGTGCAGTCGTTGCGGAGCTGCCAGTTGCCGATGATCACGTAGGCGGCCAGCACCAGGATGGCCGACCCGGTGGCCAGGCCGTCCAGCCCGTCGGTCAGGTTCACCGCGTTGGACGTGCCGGCCACCATGGCCACCACGAAGATCACGAAGAAGATGGGGCCGATGGAGATGCCGAAGTCGGCCAGGAACGACAGGTGGGTGGATGCGGGCGTCAGGTCGTAGCCGTCCGGGAAGTGCAGGGCAAAGATGGCGAACACCACCCCGACGATGACCTGCCCGGTGAGCTTCGCCCCGCTCCGCAGACCGAGGCTGCGCTGCTTGTACAGCTTGATGAAGTCGTCGGCGAACCCGACCGCACCCAGCCCGGTCATCAGGAACAGCACCAGCAGGCCCGACACCGAGACCGACTCCCCGGTGGCGATGTGCCCGGCGAAGTACCCGATCAGGGTGGCGATGATCATCACCGTGCCGCCCATGGTCGGCGTGCCCCGCTTGGAGGAGTGCCCGGCCGGGCCCTCCTCGCGGATGGGCTGCCCGTAGCCGCGCCGGGAGAACACCCGGATGGCGATGGGCGTGCCCAGCAGCGCCACCGCCATGGATACCGCGGCGGAGATGAGAATGGCCTTCACTGGGCCGACTCCTTCTCGCTGGCCGAACTGCTGGCCGCTGGGGACAGCAGGTCGGCCGCGACCGTTTCCAGCCCCACGGACCGGGACGCCTTGACCAGGACCACGTCGCCCGCGGCCAGCCGGCCGCGCAGCGCGGCGACAGCCGCGGCACCGTTGGGCACGCCGATGGCCTCGCCGCGCCAGCCCGCCGTGGCCAAGGCTCCGTCCAGAATGGGTTCTGCTTCTTTCCCGACAACGATCAGGCCGGTCACTCCGGTTCCGGCCGCGTGCGCGCCGGCTTCCAGGTGGCTGTCCCGCGACTCGTCGCCCAGCTCGTTCATCTGGCCCAGCACCGCGAACGACCGCCGGCCCCGGGCCATGTGGCTCAGCGCGTCCAGCGCGGCCCGGACCGATTCCGGGTTGGCGTTGTAGGCGTCGTTGATCACGGTCACCCCGCTGGGCGCTTCCCGGACCTCCATCCGCCACCGGCTGCGGGCGGTGGCGGTGGCCAGCCCGTCGGCGATGCCTTCGGCGTCCAGGCCCAGCTCGGCGGCGGTCGCCGCCGCCGCCAGCGCGTTCGGGATCTGGTGGGCGCCGTGCAGCCCCATCCGGACCGGCACCGGGCCGGCCGGGGTGATCAGCGTGAAGGACGGGCGGCCGAGGTCATCGAGCTGGACATCGGCGGCGGCGAAGTCCGGCCGTCCCCCGCCCGCCCCCGGCCGCCCGGCGGGAGCGCCGTCGGCCAGGCCGAAGGTGACGATCCGGGCCTCGGTCCGGCTGGCCATGGCCCGCACCCGGTGGTCGTCGGCGTTGAGGATGGCCACCCCGCCCGCGGCCGCCGCGGGCAGGGCCGCGGGCAGCTCGCCCTTGGCCCGGGCCACCTGCTCGATGCCGCCGAACTCTCCGGTGTGGGCGTGCCCCACGTTGAGCACCGCGCCGACGCGGGGTGGGGCGATCTCGCACAGGAACGCGATGTGCCCGGGCCCGCGGGCGGCCATCTCCAGCACCATGAACCGGGTCTGCTCGTCCGCGCGCAGCACGGTGAGCGGGAAGCCGAACTCGTTGTTCCAGGAGCCCTCGGGCGAGATGGTCGGGCCGAGCCGTTCCACCAGTTGCGCGGTCAGGTCCTTGGTCGAGGTCTTGCCCGCCGAGCCGGTCAGGCCCGCGATCGTCACCTCGGGCAGCCGGGCCACCACTTCCTGGGCCAGCCTGGCCAGGGCGGTGGGCACGTCGTCGACCAGCAGCCCGGGGACCCCGGCCGGGCGGGTGCCGAGCATCGCGGTGGCCCCGGCGTCGCGGGCGGCGGCCGCGTAGTCATGCCCGTCCACCCGCTCGCCCTCGACCGCGGCGAACAGCCCGCCCGCCCGGGCCCGGCGTGAGTCGATGACGACGGATCCGGTCACCACCGCGGCCGGATCGGCGCCGCCGTCCAGCCGGGCCCCGGTGATCCGGGCGATCTCCCCGAGCGAAAGCGGGATCACAGATCTCCCTTCGGGGCCGCGGCCCGCGCCCGGCGCCGCAGCGCGTCCGCGGTGACCTCGCGATCATCGAACGGGAGCACGGTGCCACGCACGTACTGGCCTCGTTCGTGCCCCTTGCCCGCCACCACCAGCACATCGCCCTTGCCCGCCGCGGTGACGGCCAGGCCGATGGCGGCGGCGCGGTCCGGCTCCACGATCACGTGGGCCCGGCGCTGCTCGGGCACGTCGAGCGCGCCCTCCAGCATGGCGGCCAGGATGGCCAGCGGGTCCTCCGAGCGTGGATTGTCGCTGGTGAAGATGGCCAGATCGGCCAGGTCAGCGGCGGCCGCGCCCATCAGCGGGCGCTTGGCCCGGTCCCGGTCCCCGCCGCAGCCGAGCACGATGATCAGGCGGCCCTGGGTCACCGGGCGCAGGGCGCCGAGCACGGCCTCGACCGCGCCCGGCTTGTGTGAGTAGTCGACCAGCGCGGTCAGATCGGCCTCGCCCGCGGTATCGACCCGTTCCAGCCGGCCGGGCACGCCGGGGCAAGCGCCGACGCCCGCCACCGCGTCGTCCAGCCCGATCCCCGCCTCGACCAGGGCCACGATCGCGCCCAGCGCGTTGGCCACGTTGAACGGGCCGACCAGGGCCAGCTGAGCGTCGGCCTCGACGCCGCCCGGCCCAATGACCCGGAACGAGCTGCCGTCCGCGCCGACCCGGACGTTCTCGGCCCGCCAGTCCGCCTCCCGGCTCCCGGTCGCGGAGAACGTGGTCACCGGGATCGGCGCGCTGGCCGCCAGGCGGCGCCCGTAGCCGTCGTCGATGTTCACCACCCCGGCCTCGGAGTACTCGGGGGTGAACAGCGCGGCCTTGGCCGCGAAGTAGTCCTCCATGTCGGCGTGGAAGTCCAGGTGGTCCTGGGACAGGTTGGTGAAGATGGCCACGTCGTAGCGGGTACCCGCCACCCGGCCCAGGGCCAGCGCGTGGCTGGACACCTCCATGGCCGCGGCGGTGACTCCGCGCTCGGTCATCGTGGCCAGCAGCGCCTGCAGGTCAGTGGCCTCGGGGGTGGTGAGCTCGCTGGCCAGCAGGTCCGGGCCGATCCGGGTCTCCACCCCGCCGATCAGGCCGGTCACGTGGCCGGCCATCCGCAGCCCGGCCTCGACCAGGTAGGTGGTGGTGGTCTTGCCGCTGGTGCCGGTCACGCCGATCAGCCGCAGTCGCTGGGACGGGTCACCGTAGACCCAGCAGGCGATCCTGCCGAGCCGGGCCCGGGGGTCGCTGACCACGAACACCGGCACTCCGGTGGCGGCGGCCCGGTCCCGCCCGTCCGGGTCGGTAAGGATGGCCACCGCACCCGCGCCCACGGCGGCGGCGGAGAATTCGGCCCCGTGCACCCGGCTGCCGGGCAGCGCCGCGTACAGATCGCCAGGCCGCACCGCCCGGGAGTCGTGCGTGACGCCGGACACCGCAGTCGAATCATTCGGCGAAAAAGGAACGTCACCAGTATCGGCGGTCAATCTGACGCCGAGCAGCAACCCCAAACCGGAAAGTGGGCGGGGGTCCGGGTGGGAGGGACGCATGGCCACGGACACGCGGAGAGGTTACCTCCTATCAGGGCCCGGTGAGCGGCACGTCCGCAGGCTTGGCCCCGTCCGGCGGGATCTTCATGGTCTGGAGCGCGAACTCCATGACCTTGTAGAAGACCGGCCCGGCCACGACGTCGCCGAAGTAGCCGCCCTTCTTGGGGTTCTGCACATTGACCGCGACCACGATCTGCGGATTGTCGCCCGGGGCCATCCCGATGTAGCTGGCGCCGTATTTGCACAGGCACTTCCGGGTCGCGTCCCACTCCTGGGAGGTGCCGGTCTTGGCCGCGATCGCGTAGCCGGGGATGATTCCCCACGGCTCGTTGGCCTCCTGGTCCACCGCCGGGACCTGCTGCAGCGCCCCGATCAGGCTCTTGGCCGTACTGGCCTGGATGACCCGTTTGGACGAGGACGCGGCCGCAGGCTGGTACTTGCCGGCGCTGTTGGTGGTGCCCTGCACCAGCGTCGGCGCGACCCGCACCCCGCCGTTGGCGATGGTCGAGTACACGCTGGCCATCTGCACCGCGTTGGCGTCCACGCCCTGGCCGAACGACAGTGTGAACCGCTCGTTCCCCCACCAGGCGGACGGCGAGGGCAGGATGCCCTTGGTCTCTCCCGGTAGGTTGAGCCCGCTCAGCGACCCGAGCCCGAACGCCCGCAAGTAGCTGTACTGGGTCTTGGGGGGCACGTGCTTGACCACCTGGACCATGCCGTCGTTGCTGGAGTTGGCCAGGATGCCCGCGATCGTCCACCGCTCGACCGGGTGGTTCTCGGCGTCGCGGAAGTTGAAGCCGTCCTCGTTGATGGTGTCGGGCACGGTATAGGTGCTGGTGATGCTCTGGCCGCCCTTTTCCATGGCCGCCGCGGCGGTGATCACCTTGGCCGTGCTGCCCGGCTCGAACACGTCCTGCGCGGCCAGGTTCTCGCTGGTGCTCCCCGGGGCACCGGTGGCCGAGTAGGCCGGCCACTGAGCCATGGCCAGAATCTTGCCCGTCTTGGGCTGTTCGATCACCACCGTGCAGCTGTCAGCGTCGGTTTTCTGCACTTGCTGGGCGCAGGTCTGCTGAGCCTCCCACTGCAGCGCGGGCACGATGGTCAGCCGCAGCCCGCTGCCGTTGACCGCCGGGGTGTTCTTGTCCGCGGCCAGCGGGATCTGCTCCCCGTTGGTCGACACCTGGTACTGCTCCACACCGGGCTTGCCGGCCAGCAGTGAGTTGTTGGCCAGTTCCAGGCCGGCCACACCCTTCAGGTCACCCGAGGAGTTGGCCGTGGTGACGCCGAGCAGGTTCGACGTGGCGTTCCCGTCGGGATAAGCGCGGGTATAGCTGGCCGCCATGGCGATGCCGGGCAGCCCGCTGAACGTGGTGGTGCCGGTGACCTCGCCCGCCATGGCCGCGGCCTCCGGGTCGCTGGCCAGCTTCAGGCTCTTGATCTGGTCCGCGACCTGCTCGTCCACGCCCTTCTTCAGCACCACGTACTGCGACTTGGGCGGGTGATTCCGCAGGAGGTTCAGCAGCGTGGCCGAGTCCATGCCCAGCGGCTGAGCCAGGGCCTGGGCCACCGCCGGTATCTCGGCCGTGGTCATCTCCATCGGGTCCGCGTACACCAGGTACGTCTGCACGGTCATGGCCAGCACCTGGCCGTTGGCCGCGGTGATCGTGCCGCGCACCGCGGGCACGTCCTTGGTTTTCAGCCGCTGGCTGCTGGCCAGCTGCTTGTAGGTGCTGGACTGGAAGCCTTGCAGCTGGACCAGCCGCCCGGCGAACAGCGATATCACGAAGGCGATGGCCAGCAGGGTGATGCCGAGCCGCCGCCCGGGATCGGCTCGCGGCCGGAGCACCCGGCGGATGAGCGGCCGGTTCGGTGGTCCCGGTGGCCGTCCGTTGCGGACCGGGCCGGGCCGCCGGGCCGGGCCCGGATCGGGCCGTCGTCCCGCGGACCCGCGGGCCGCTCCCGGCTGAGCTCCGCGCGGTGTGGCCCGCGGCGGCTGGCTCCGGGTGGTCCGGGACGGGCTGCCACCCCGGGACGGGCCACCGG
>DATDIH010000413.1:0-8002 GCA_036521155.1 Streptosporangiaceae bacterium | reverse complement strand
GTGGTGGTCACGATCGAGGACAGCGGCCTGGGCATGCGCAAACGCGAACGCCAGCGGGCCGAGGACCTGGTCTCGCAGTCGTTCGACCTGACCACGCTGCCCGGCACCCGGATGGGCCTGGCCGTGGTCGGCCGGCTGGGCCGCCGGTACGGCCTGGCCGTGAACTTCCGGCCGTCGTCGCGCGGTGGCAGCGGGGTGGTGGTCATGGTGCCGCGCCAGCTGATCGCCCAGCCCCGGGTGGACCACGGGCCGGGCCGGACCCCAGCCGCGGCCGGGCCAGAGCCCGAGCCGGTGCTGGCCCCGTCGGTGGCCGGGCCGGCCGCGGCGGCCGCATCGGCCCAGGGGACCGCTCCGGAGCTGGCCGCCGCGCCGACCGGGCCAGCCGGGTCGGCCGGGCCAGCCGCCGGGGACGACCCGGACCAGCTCGACCTGCCGAAACGGCCGCGCGGGGTGACCCTGGCCGCCGCCTCCCGGGCCCAGGGGCCGCCGCCGTCCAGCTCCCCGCCCCCGGCGGACCGGCCGGGCCGCTTCGCCGCCTTCCGGCAGACCGGGGAGCGGAACCGCACTGGTCCCACGCCCACGCCCCCGCCCCCGGCCGGCCCTGAATCGCAGTAAGGATCCCGATGACCAGCGCAGATTCGATTCCCATGAACGACCGCGACGTGGACTGGCTGCTGGAGGGCCTGCGCGACAAGACCCCGGCCGTCCGGCACGTCCTGGTCCTGTCCAAGGACGGTCTGCGGCTTTCGTTCACCTCGGGGCTCACCGTCGACCAGGCCGACCACCTGGCCGCGATCGCGTCCGGCATCCAGAGCCTGGCCATCAGCGCGTCGGCCGAGTTCGGGCTGGCCGGGGTCGGTTCCGGCCAGTCCATGGTGGAGTTTCCCGGCGGCCTGCTGCTGATCGTCCCGGCCGGCGAGGGCGCCCACCTGACCGTGATCGCCGACGACGAAGCCGACGTCGGGCTGATCGGCCACACCATGAACGAGCTGGTGGAGCAGATCGGCGGCTACCTCACCGCGGCACCGCGGCACCGGCGGCCGAACCCGGCGCCATGAGCCCGCGTTCCGTCGACCAGGAGAATCCGGATCGGCTCTACACCGTGACCGGCGGCCGGACCCTGGGCGACGACGACCCCTTCGACCTGGTGTCCCTGATCGTGACCGAGCGGGACCCGGTGCCGGGCATGCAGTCCGAGCACGTGAAGATCCTCGGCCAGTGCCGGAACCCGATGGCCGTGGTCGAGGTCTCGGCCGTGCTCGGCCTGCCGGTCAGCGTGGTCAAGGTGCTGCTGCGCGACCTGCTCGACCAGGGCAGCATCACGGTCCGGCGGTCGCCGGTCACCACGACGGCGCGGGCCCAGCTGCCCGACCACGACATGCTGAAGCAGGTGCTCGTTGGGCTCCAGAAGCTCTGAGCTGGCCCCGGCGCCGGGCCGTTACCGCCCGCTGCGCCGGACGGCCAGCCACGGGCTCAAGATCGTCGTCGTCGGCGGGTTCGGCGTGGGCAAGACCACGCTGGTCGGCGCGGTCAGCGAGATCGCCCCGCTGAGCACCGAAGAGGTCATGACCGAGGCCAGCGTGGGCGTCGACGACGGCAGCCGGGTCGGGGACAAGCACACCACCACGGTCGCGTTCGACTTCGGCCGCATCACCCTCGATCAGCAGCGGGTCCTGTACCTGTTCGGCGCGCCCGGCCAGGAACGGTTCTGGTACCTGTGGGACCAGCTGTTCGCGGGCAGCCTGGGCGCGGTCGTGCTGGTCGACACCAGACGGCTGGCCGACTCCTGGTACGCGATTGACCGGCTCGAGCACCACCAGATGCCGTTCGTGGTCGCGGTCAACCGGTTCGAGCCGGCGCCGCCCGGCCTGGACCAGGTCCGGGACGCGCTCTCGCTGCCCGGCGACGTGCCGCTCATCGACTGCGACGCCCGGCAGCGGGACTCGGCCAAGTCCGTGCTGATCACCCTGGTCCAGTACCTCACCCATCTGTCCGAGGAGTCCGTCCGGTGACCGACATCGCATCGCCCCCCGAGCCCGTCCGTTTCTACGGCTCCGCGCTGGCCGGGGACCGGGCCGAGCTGTACCGGTCCCTGCGATCCCGGTTCGGCGGCGTGGCCCCGATCCTGCTCGACGGCGACGTGCCCGCCTGGTACGTGCTCGGCTACCGCGAACTGCATCAGGTCACCAGCAACCCGCAGATGTTCGCCCGCGACGTGCGGCGCTGGAACCAGTGGGACCACGTCCCGGCCGACTGGCCGCTGATGCCGTTCGTGGGCTGGACCCCGTCGGTGATGTTCGCCGAGGGCGGCGAGCACCAGCGCCGGGCCGGGGCCATCGGGGACGCGCTGGACGCCGTCGACCGCACCGTGCTCCGGTCCGTCTGCGAGCAGGTCTGCGACGCGCTGATCGACCAGTTCGCCGCCCAGGGGCAGGCCGACCTGATCGTCGGCTACGCCCAGCAGATCCCGATGCGGGTGGTGGCGGCGCTGTTCGGCATCCCCGGCACCGAGACCGCCGAGCTGGTCCGGGACATCGCCGACTCGCTCGACGTGGCCGAGAAGGCCAACGCCGCCCACGCCAGGAACTTCGCCCGGGTCCAGGACCTGGTCCAGGCCAAGCGGGCCGAGCCCGGCCCGGACGTGCCGTCCCGGCTGATCGCGCACCCGGCCGGCCTGACCGACGACGAGATCATCATCGACCTGCTGGTGGTCATGGCCGCGGCCCAGCAGCCCACGGCCAACTGGATCGGCAACACCCTGCGGCTGATGCTGATCGACGACCAGTTCTCGCTCACCCTGCAGGGCGGCCGCAGCAGCGCGGACCAGGCCCTGAACGAGGTGCTGTGGAAGGACACCCCGACCCAGAACTTCGTCGGCCGGTTCGCGGTCCAGGACTGCGAGCTGGGCGGCCAGCGCATCCGCCGCGGCGACCTGCTGGTCCTCGGCCTGGCCGCGGCCAACATCGACCCCCAGGTGCATCCGCGCTCGTTCGCCGACTCGGGCCGCAACCGGGCCCACATGTCCTTCGGGCACGGCGAGCACGGCTGCCCGTTCCCGGCCCCGGAGCTGGCCGAGGTCATGGCCCGGACCGCGGTCGAGGTCCTGCTCGACCGGGTCCCCGACGTGGAGCTGGGGGTCCCGGCCGCGTCGCTGGAGTGGCGGCCGTCGCTGTGGATGCGCGGCCTGTTCGCCCTGCCGGTCACGTTCAGCCCGGCCGTGCTGGCCTGATTGGGCTGGCCTGATTGGGCCGGCCTAACTGACCGCCCCGGGGGTGAACAGCACCGGGAGGGAAGCCGGCCCGCGGGTGAACACGCCCTGCTCGGCGGGCCGGAACGAGGGGTCCAGCCGCACGTCGGGCATGGCGTCCAGCAGCTGGTTGAGGCCCACGTCAACCTCGGTCCGGGCCAGCAGCGCGCCCACGCAGAAGTGCCGTCCCAGCGCGAAGGCCAGGTGGTTGGCGGCGGCCGAGAACGCGTTCGTGGTGTCCAGGTCGGTGCGGAAGATGTCGAACCGCTCGGCGTCGGCGTACCGGCTGCCGTCCCGGTTGGCCGCCCCGATCAGGCAGGTCACCGTGCTGCCGGCCGGGATGGTCCCGCCCGACAGCGTCACGTCCGCGGCGGGCTGGCGCATGATCATGTGCACCGGCGGGCTGTAGCGCAGGGTCTCGGCCAGCGCCGGGCCGATCAGGCTGCGATCGGACCGGACCGCTTCCAATTGGCCGGGGTGCTGCAGCAGGTTGGCGAACACGCTGGCGATGGCCTTGTCGGTGGTCTCCCCGCCCGCCGCCAGCAGCAGGCTGCAGAAGGCCTTGATGTCCTCGTCGCTCATCCGGACGCCATCGATCTCGGCCTGGCAGAGATTGGACAGCAGGTCGTCGCCGGGGTGGGCCCGCCGCTCCCGGATGACCGGGATCATGTAGGCGGCGAACTCCTGCTGCGTCCGCAGCCCGTCCGCGGTGACCTCGGGATCCTGGCTGAGGTTGCCCAGGAACGCGATGATCGACGTGTACCAGCGATGGAATCGCTCGTGGTCGGCCCGGTCCAGGCCCAGCATGTCCACGATCACGTTGATCGGGAAATGGGTGGCGAAATCCGCGACCAGATCGGCCCGGCCGGCCCCGCGGAACCCGTCGATCAGCTCGGCCGCGTTGCGCTCGATGACCGGCACGAATTTCTCCTGCAGTTCGCTGCCGCGAAAAGCGGGCGCGACCAGCGCCCGGCGCAGAGAATGCTCCCGCCCGCTGAGCTGGAGAATGGTCTTGCCGTGCACCGGCTCCAGTTGCCAGTCGTAGTTGGCGGTGGTGAACACCTGGTCCCGGAAGGCCCGGGACACGTCCTCGTAACGGGAGATGATGTAGCTCTGCATCCCCTCGTGCCAGATCAGCGGAAAGTCGTCCCGCATGATCTGGTAAGCGGAATACGGATCGGCTGAGAATTCACCCGAGAGAATGTCCGGCGCTTCCCGAGTCGCGTCCACGGGGCTCCTTTGACGGTGGTCCGGTGCTGGCCCACCCGTCACACTAGAAAAGAAGTTTGCCCCGGTCCAGCAATAACTGAGCCAAAAATAGCAATAGGTCCGCTACCTGCATATTTGCGCGAGGTGACGGTATTCACAGACGCCGCGCCGCCACGGCATTTCGGATACGAAAGGCAGCGGCGGCGCGAGCGGTGCGAACGGCGGTTAACCTGACCCGGCCGTGGCGGCTCTCGGTCTCGCGGATGTGGTCATCCAGCGCCGCCGGATCCTTGGCACTGCAGTAGCTGTTGTCCGGCGCATCCGGATAAACCGGGAACGCCACATACTCCCGGCTGTACGAGCCGTACATGATCACCCAGTCGGGGTTGTTCACCTCGAGCCGCTCGGCCACTTGAACCGCCCGGCCCGTGTCCAGAACCTCTTCTGTCACCACGTGCTCCTCCTGAACACATCGCCTCTGAAGTGATCAGCGACCAAATATCCTGCGGTGTCACCCTCGGGTCAAACCGGCGCGCGCGGCGTACTCTGAAATTACGCAGAGTGCGGGCACAGTGCCGGAGGCTGCGATGAAGCGGGATCGCGTGGTAGTGAGTTCCTCCGCTGAGCGGGTGGTCTACGTCCTGGTGCCCCGGCGCCCCGGCCGCTTCCGGCGGGCCGTGCGGACCGTGTTCCTGCTCGCGGTCATCGGCCTGCTGCGGGCGGCCCGCAGCCCGCGCTGGCGCTGCGCGCTGCTCGGGGCCGCCCTGACCATCCCGGGGGTGCTGATGCGGGGGCAACTCGCGGGCAACATCATCCTGCTCCCCGGCCTGATGGCCCTGGTCTACGCTCCGTTCCTGCCCGGCGAGACCATCGAGGATCGCAAGAGCCACGCGCGGCTGCGCCGCGAACTGGCTGCCTACTCCACCCCGGCCGAGCGCCGCGACCTCGAGGCCCTCCTCGATCAGTATTCCGATCAGGAGGCCGGCGAACTGCGGGCCATCCTGGCCAGCCAGGATCTGGCTCCGGTCCGGTCCCGCTGCCCGGGGCTCAGCCGCTACTGAGCCGCTCGCCCGGACCCCGGGCCGATCGGACCGTGCCAAATCCAGTGGGTTGTGTCACAACGATCCGGGTAGCCGCGCTCCCTGCATGGAAGTTGCCTCGATAAGCAGGGAGGTGCTGTATGTCCCACAACTCGGGGCCCTACGCCCCGCAAACCGGAGAAACCACGGCCGAGCCGTCCACCACCGACGTCGCCCGTGACGAGGCGGCCGGGGTTGGCCAGCACGCCCGCGAAGCGGGTGGCCAGGTCGCCCAGACCGCGGGTGAGCAAGCCCGGCAGGTGGCCGCCGAGACCGGCCAGCAGGCCCGTGACCTGTTCGGCGAAGCTCAGGGGCAGGCGCGTGACCAGGCGTCGGCCCAGCAGCAGCGGGCGGCCCAGCAGCTGCACTCGGTTGCCGACGAGGTCGGCCAGATGGCGTCCAATGGCGGGCAGTCCGGGATCGCCACCGAGTTCGCCCGCCAGGCCGCCGACCGCATGCACGGAGCGGCCGCCTGGCTCGAGCAGCGTGAGCCCGGCGACCTGCTGGACGAGGTGCGTAACTTCGCCCGCCGCCGGCCGGGCACGTTCCTGATCGGGGCCGCGGTGGCCGGGCTGGCCGCCGGGCGCCTGACCCGTGGCCTGAAGGATCAGAACAGTGACGGCCAGCAAGGGAGCCAGCCGAGCCCCGGTCGCGGCACGGTATCCGGCGTCCCGGCCACGCCCCAGGTGGGTTCGGGCGCGGCCTACCCGGCCTCGGCTGAGCCTGGCTACCCGGCCTCGGCTGAGCCCGGCTACCCGGCCGCGCCGACCTACCCGGCCGTTACCGAGCCGGCCGACCCGATCACACCCGCCTACCCGGCCGAGCCGGGATACCCGGCTGGTGGCGTGGCCGGCGAGGACACCGTCGCCTATCCCGCGGACCCGGTGTACGAGACCGGCCCGGGGACCACGGCGTACCCGTCCGAGCCCGGCTATGAAGGGCCGGGGCAGCGATGACCGACCCGAGACCGCAACCGAACGCCGTGTCCGGGGCGACATCCACGGCGCGGAACGCCGCGACCGGCCCGGACATCGACAACGCCTCGGTCGGCCAGCTGCTCGGCCAGGTGGCGCAGGACCTCTCGACGCTGATGCGCCAGGAGCTTGAGCTGGCCAAGGCCGAGGTCAAGGAGGAGGTCACCAAGACCGCCAAGGGCGCCGGGATGCTCGGCGGAGCCGGCTTCGCCGGCTACATGGTGGTGCTGTTCGCTTCCATCGCCCTCTGGTGGGGGCTGGCCAACCTCATGGATCAGGGCTGGGCCGCGCTGATCGTCACCGCGATCTGGGCGGTCATCGCGGCCGTACTGTTCGCGATCGGGCGGGCCCGGCTCAAGCAGGTCAACCCGAAACCGGAGCGGACCGTGGAGACGGTCAAGGAAGTGCCGGAAACGATCAAGGGAGCGGTGAGGAGCTGACATGACCAGTGACCCGGATCAGATCCGCGGCAACATCGAGTTGACCCAGCAGAATCTCAGCGCTGACGTCGACGCGCTGACCGAGAAGGTCAGCCCGCCGCGGATCGTGGAACGGCGGGTCCAGCGGACCCGCTCGGCGGTGACCAGCTTCAAGGACAGGATCATGGGCGGCACATCGGAACGAACCTCGAACCTGGGCGACACGGTCGGCTCCTCGGCCTCGTCGGCCAAGGACAGCGTGGCCGGCGCGGCCTCCTCGGCCGCCGATGCGGCCGGGTCCGCCCCCGGCCTGGCCCGCCAGCGTACCCGCGGCAACCCGCTCGCGGCGGGCCTGATCGCGTTCGGGGCTGGCTGGCTGGTGGCGTCTCTGCTGCCCGCCACCGAGCCCGAACAGCAGGTGGCGTCGCAGGTCAAGGACGTGGCCACCGAGAAGGGCCGCCCCGTCGCCCAGCAGCTGCAGCAGGCCGGGCAGGACGCCGCCCAGGACCTGCGTGAATCAGCGCAGCAGCGGGCCCAGTCGGTCAAGGAGACCGCGGCCGACGCCGCGTCGACGGTGCGCGACGAGGCCCAGTCCCGGGCTTCGGACGTGACCGATCACGCCGAGGAAGCGCGGGGCCGGGTCACCGACCAGGCCGGCTCCTGACCCACGGCGTGACGCCTGACCGCTTCTCCGGTAGAAGCGGTCAGGCGCAGGTCGCCGCCAGCCGCTCTTCTCTGATGGCGGGAGTCGTCCGAGCATGAACCTTTCACGCCCGGCGCCTGGTCGAACACCCCCTGAACTGCGGGGATGGCGGGGGCTACCGGCTCAGCCTGGTCTAGGCCGTCAAGTGAACCTACGCTGACGCCTCCCGCACCCCAGGAGGTTCACAGTGAGATGGACCAGGAAGCTCGTATCGGCGGCCACGGTGACGCTGGCCGTACCGGCGGCGATCGCCACCGCGCTGGCGTTCGGCACGGCCGGGGCCCAGGCGGCCACCAGCACCCTGTGCAATTCGCAGACCGCCGCCGTGGCCGGCGGGACGTACACCGTCCAGAACAACGAGTGGGGGTCCG